>JACDBF010000218.1 GCA_013695055.1 Actinomycetota bacterium | reverse complement strand
CGCCGGGATCATCCATCGAGACACCGACTTTGCCCGAATAGTGCTCATTCATCCTCACGCCGTTCTCGTGAAGAGACAGTCCTCCGTGATCGACCGATGCGCTCGAAATGCGTTCTAGGACGTCTTGTTCGTGGCGCAACGAGAGGTGCGAGCCATCGTCGCTCTCAGCCCCGGTCCCCTGTCGCACGGGATGGATAACGGGAGCGATTGTCGCCGGCGACGGCCCTTTCAGGACGGGAAGCGAAAGTGCCGAGGATGCGCGATCGACGGTCAGCGAAAGGGGTTCGGGCGGCGGCCACGCGTTGGGCCAGTCGGTGCCGGCAACGTCGAGACGGACGCGATGACCGGGCTCGAAGATCCACGATGTCGCATCGAGCTCCAGCTCGATGTCGTATGGAGCTTGGACCTCGAGGGCTTGGGGAGGAGAGGCGTGGCCGTTGCGATGAGTGAGGTTGAGAAAGCCGCGCGCGACCAACGATGAGGTGCCGTCCTCGAACACGTCGCAGAGCTTGACCGACAGGTGCGCAACCGGCGCGCTGGAGGCGATGCTCACTCTGAGGACGGGATGACCGAGGATCTCGAGCTCGTCGGTCAAACGAGGCCAGTCGTAGACGAGCGAGAACGCTTCGTCGGGCCTCTGGTCCGACGGTTGTCCCCACGGTCCGGAGCCGGCACACGATATCCAGGCGGTGATTCCGGTGTCGGGCCTTACGGCGAGCACGTCCGAGTCGGGCGTGCGCTCGGCATCTGCGAGCTGCATCGCTTGGTAGCGCGCTCTTTCCGGAGGCCACGAGGGTTCATAGCGCCAGTCGCCCCTGTAGGAGTCGAGATACAGAGCGGGGCGGGTGGAACGGCGCGCAAACACCACGATTGGAGGCTCCTCGTCGATACCGTTTCGATCCTCCCTCAGCCATCTGTCGAACCACCGAATGATCTCGGGCACTAGATCCATGCGCGGTCCGGGGATGGATGTCTCGGTTGACATGTGCGACCAGGGACCGAAGAAAAGTCGTTTCGGCGCGTCGAGCTGCTCGAACATGCGAAAGCTCGCGTTCCGATAGCCATCGGCCCAGCCCGAGACGATCATGGTGGGGCATTGGATGCGTTCGTAATTGGGCCGGAGTGAACCGTGCCGCCAGTAAGAGCCATCGTTCTGCTCTTCGAGCCAGCGCAAGACCCACGGCTCGAGCGTTTCCAGGCGTTCTTTCCATTCGTCCCGCCAGCCTTCGCCGGCAATCTCGGGAACGGGCGGGAGTGCGTTCATGCACACCATGTAGAGGGGATAGTCGATGAAGTCGAGCTGCTTCAAGACGCCGCCGTAGTAGTGGACATCATCGGTGTAGCGATCGTCGGTTGCAAAGATTGGGACGATTGCCTTTAAGGCGGGGGGCCGTTCCATTGCCAGTTGTATGGAGTTGAAGCCCCCGTAGGAGACGCCGTACATGCCGACGTTGCCGTTCGACCACTCCTGCCCTGAGAGCCACGCAATAGCCTCGCAGAGATCGTCTTGTTCCTGCTTCTCATACTCGTCGGTGGCGACTCCATTTGACGAACCGGTCCCACGAATATCGATGCGTACCACCGCAAAGTTGCCCTCATGGCTGAGCCTGCGGTATTCGGGCACGTGGTAATAGGTGACGTCGTCCTTGCGATAGGGGAGCGCTTCCACGACCACCGGCCACGGGCCCCCGGAGTCGGGCAGATAGAGGGTGGCGGCGAGGCGCGTTCCGTCTGTCATGGGTATCCAGGCCCGTTCCTCTGGCATTGCGCCTCCAGCTCTCATCGGGCGCGGATGTTGGCCCCCGCGCGATCGCCCGGCCGAGGGCCGTGCGACGGGCCATGATAGCGAGCCGCCCGAGCCGCCCCCTCGGGCGCCCGCAACGGTTCAAGGATTTCCAGGCTTTGGTCGATTAGTGGAGTACCGAACCTCGCGCAGGACCCGGAGACATCATGCGCACGACGTATGCAGACGGTCGCGAAGACGGTCGCGGCGCGCTCGTTCGCTCCAGGCCGTTCCCGCTGCTGCTGGCCGCTCTTCTGTGCGTCACGCTCATGGTGCCCGCAGGGGCCCGCCTCGCTCCCGAAGCGATGCCCGCTCGAGAGCTCGTCGACGTCATCGTTCGCTCGGCTCCGGGGTCTGGGACGGCGGCACGGGCGACGGTCACGGATCTCGGGGGCCGGGTCGGTCAAAGCATCCGCATAATCCGCGGCTTCGCGGCCAGCGTGCCCGCCGATGTGATTGAAGAGTTGCGCTCCTTGGGCGCCATCCACTCGATCTCTCCGGATACCTCGATCAGGCTGTTCGGCTCGTCTGATCGCCAATCCGGCGGCGGGGAGTTCGATCCCAAGAAGGACGCCGGGTCGCTGCTCAACACCAGAACATCGATCGGCGCCGATTATCTGCTGCACAGAGGGCTCACGGGCAAGGGCGTAGACATCGCTCTGATCGACTCCGGAGTGGTTCCGGTAAACGGGTTGACCTCTGCGGCGAAGGTGATCGAGGGTCCCGATCTTTCTTTCGAGTCGCAGGCGGAGAGCCTTCGCCATCTCGATACCTACGGGCACGGCACGCACATGGCCGGGATCATCGCCGGCAAGGACGATGGAGCCGCCGCCGGTGGGAAGAAGGAAAAGGCGTTCATGGGCATCGCTCCCGACGCACGGCTGGTCAGCGTCAAGGTGGCGAGCGCAACCGGCGCGACCGATGTCTCCCAAGTGCTAGCCGCCATCGACTGGGTGGTGCAGCACCGCCGCGACAACGGCATGAACGTGCGCGTGCTGAACCTTTCTTTTGGAACGGACGGAACTCAGGACTACACCGTCGATCCCCTCACATACGCCGCCGAGGTGGCGTGGCGTAAGGGCATCGTTGTCGTGGCCGCCGGTGGCAACGCGGGCTACGGCTCTCCGCAATTGAACAACCCCGCCTACGATCCCTATCTCTTGGCCGTGGGAGCCGACGACGCCAACGGCACGCTTTCGACCGCCGACGACGTCGTCCCCGAC
>JACDBF010000213.1 GCA_013695055.1 Actinomycetota bacterium | reverse complement strand
CCGGGCCGGGTGGTCTAAGCTTGATCGAACGTCCGTTCGCCACCAGGGCTGGGTGGCCGCAGCGAGGGAGGCCGATATGGTCGAGGGACTGACCGAGCGACAGCGACAGACGCTCACGTACATCGCCGAAGCCGTTGCCGAGCGTGGCTATCCACCGTCGGTCAGAGAGATCGGCAAGGCCCTCGGGCTGGCCTCAAGCTCGACCGTTCACTCGCACCTACAAGCTCTCCAGCGCAAGGGGTACGTGCGCATAGACCCGACCAAACCGAGGGCCATAGAGCTGCGCTTCGACCCCGATACCGGGCTGGCCGTCGAGCGCCGTCCGGCCCGCTCGGTGCCGCTGCTCGGTCGAATCGCGGCCGGAACGCCGATCCTCGCAGAAGAGAACATCGAGAGCATCTATCCCTTGCCCGCCGATCTGGTCGGCGACGGAAACATCTTCATGCTCGAGGTCAAGGGCGATTCCATGATCGACGCGGGCATCATGGACGGCGACTACGTCATCATCCGCCAGCAACCGACTGCGCACTCAGGCGAGATCGTGGCCGCGCTCATCCCGAGCGAATTCGGAGACGCCGAGGCGACGGTCAAGACGATCCGCCATCGCGGCTCGGCCATCGTCCTCGAGCCCGCCAATGCTGCCCTCGAGCCCTTTGAGCCGCCGTCGGGCACTGAGATCCTCGGTCGGGTCGTGGGCGTCTTCAGAAGTCTCTGACCGACCTTACTAAGGCGCCCAGATCCTCGGCCGGGTCAGTGGGCCTCTTCAAGGAAGTCCCGGATGGGCCGGTTAGGGACACGACCCCGCGCTGCAGTGCATGTCCTGCAGCAGCTGCGCCGACAGCGGAGCCGTGTCGGGATCGTTGAGCGGAAAGCCGTCTGCAAGAAGGTTAGTCAACTGAAAGGGATCCGCGCCAAGGTCGTAGTACTCGACAAAGCGTGCTCCCGTTTCCGGATCGTAATTCTCCACGTACTGATAGCCCCCGGCCTCCGAGCGCGTCGACGACCACTGCAGGCCCCCGTAACGCTTGGACCCGAACATCTCGAGCAAGACGCGCTCGCGCTCGTCGCCGCCCAACAACGACCTTCCGTCCATGGGCGGCGAGGGCGCGAGGCCGGCCGCGTCCAGAACGGTGGGAGCGATGTCGATGTTCGCGGCGAGGCGATCGTCGACGGTCCCCGAGGCAACATGGCCGGGCCACCTCATGAGCACCGGTATCTCGGTAGAGTCCGTGTAGGGCACGCCTTTGGCCCACAAGCCATGCTCACCCCACAAAAACCCGTTGTCGGACATGAAGAACGCAAGGGTCTCAGACGCCTCGTTGTGCACATTCATAGTTTCGGCCACGTCCGCGATGAGGTCTTCGACCGACATGAGGGTTCGAAGCTGTTTCGCTCTCCGGCGCTCGATATCTGCGATCGGCTCCTGCCGGTTCGCAACGTAAGGGGGTTTGTCGGACAGGTCCTGCTCGAAGGTCGCGGGGTTGCGCTCGAGCTCCGGCACGGCGGCCGACTTGTACAGGGGTTTGGGGCGTGCCGGCAGATGGGGGGCGAACGGGGCCACGTACATGAACCACGGGGCGTCATCGGCGGTCTCCGTACCCTCTAGAAACGCTCGTGCCTGCGATGCGACGAAATCGGTGGAGTACTGGTAGACCGTCTGCTGGACGCCGTCGACATTGAACTGACTCTTCCAGTACCCGTAGTTGAATACCGACCACCGGTCGAAGTACTCGGGGTTCTGACTGAGATCCCAGTGATTCAAGAACTTGCCGAAGAGGCCCGTCTGATACCCGGCTTGGTCGAGGTATCGCTGCAGGCTCAACTGGGGGTTGAAGTTGGCCGTCGCCGTTGCGGAGTTCTCCCGCACATTGTGATTGTGCGCATATAGACCCGTAAGTATCGAGGTCCGCGACGGGCAACACAGCGGAGTGGTCGCGACCGCGTTCGTGAAGCTCACGCCCCGATCCTGAAAGAATTCCTTCGTGCGCGGCATGACCGCCAGGGTGCCGTGCGAGCGTTGGTCGTCGGTCACGATTATCAAGATGTTGGGCCGCTCGGCCCCCAGTTCCTGCGCCTGAGAACCATGAACCACAGGCGGGAACAAAGCCGCCAGTGATGACAATCCGAGCACAAGCGGAGCCCAGAGCTTGCTTCGGCTTCGCTTCTCTAGTCCCATCATGCGCGCCAGGATAGGGGCACAATCAACCTACGCAAGTCTTCCGCGTGCTCGAGTGGGTGACAGGTGGCGCATAGCGCCACTCAGCACCCATTCGGCGTGGAGGCGTCAGGCTTCCTCTGCTGCAGAAAGGTAAGGGCGGAGATCTCCCATGAGCTCCCTTGCGATGCGCGCCACCAGGTGAGTGCCAGCGGCCGTGTAGGTCTCGCTCAATACCTCTCCTTCTCGATGCACCAGCGCTACCAGCTCACCATGTTCGAAGGGAACGTCCAGCGCCACCTCGAATCTGAGCCTGGACAGCTCCTCCGAGACGCGCGCGCGTATCTCGTCTAGGCCCGCGCCCTTGGAGGCCGCGCAAAACACCGCCTCGGGAAAGCGCTTACGCAAGATTTCGATGTCATCGGCCTCGACCTTGTCCGCCTTGTTCAGCGCGAGCAACGACGGGGTTCGTGCGGCGCCTATTTGCCTAAGCACCGTCTCGACGGCTTCTATCTGAAAGACGGGGTCGCGGCTCGCGTCCACCACATGCAGAAGAAGGTTGGCTTCGGTCACTTCTTCAAGCGTCGAATTGAAAGCTTCCACGAGCTGATGTGGAAGCTTTTTCACAAAGCCGACCGTGTCGGTGAGCAAGAGCTCCCGGCCGTGCGCCAGCTCCAGTCGCCGGGTGGTGGGATCAAGGGTCGAGAAAAGCCGGTCCTCGATGACCACGTCGGCGGAGGTCAGGGCCCGCAGCATCGTCGATTTGCCCG
>JACDBF010000209.1 GCA_013695055.1 Actinomycetota bacterium | reverse complement strand
CATCGGGCTTCAAAAGGACACGGCGCTCGTGTCGGTGCTGGGATCTATCGAAGCCGCGCGCGCGGCTCAGATCCAGGCCGCTGAACAGTTCAACTACTCGAGCTACGTGGTCGCTGCCGCCCTGTTCCTGCTCATGACAATTCCCCTTGCACGTTTCACCGATCACCTGATAGAACGCGCCCGGCGGCGCCGTCAGGCCGGAGCTGTGCTGTGAGCCACCGAGCCCCCGCGTTGCACCTGGAGGATGTGCACAAGTCATTTGGTCCTGTGCACGTGCTCAGGGGTATCGATTTGTCGGTGGCGGCTCACGAAGTCATCTGCCTCATCGGCGCGTCGGGCTCGGGGAAGTCGACTCTGTTGAAGTGCGTGAACGTGCTCGAGCCGGTTGACTCGGGGAGAATCCTGGTCGAGGGAACCGATGTCACGGCTCGAGGAGTCGACGTCAACCAGCTGCGGCGCCGCATCGGGATCGTGTTTCAGGCCTTTAACCTCTTTCCGCACATGACCGTCTTACGCAACATCACACTGGCGCCGGAGCAGGCGCTCCGTCAAAGCCGTCAAGAGGCAAGGCGAGGGGCGGAAGAGCTATTGGAGCGCTTCGGCCTCGCCGACAAGAGCAACGAGTATCCCGACCGCCTCTCGGGAGGGCAGCAACAGCGGGTTGCTATCGTCAGAGCGCTCGCGATGCGGCCCGACATCATGCTACTGGACGAGGTCACGAGCGCCCTCGACCCGGAGCTGGTGGCGGAGGTTCTCGACGTCTTCCGTGAGCTGGCGCACGGCGGTATGACGATGTTGATCGCCACACACGAGATGGGTTTTGCTCGCGATATCGCAGACCGGGTGTGTTTTCTGGATGAAGGTGTGGTAGCCGAGCAGGGCTCACCCGACCAGATTTTCACAGCTCCTCAGCACAAACGCACCCAGCAGTTCTTGCAGCGCATAATCGATGCCGGCCGTTTGTAATAGTTGAGTCACATGAAGAGCTCAGGCAACCGGCGGAACGATCTCGTGTATCGCATCGACAAAGCCGTGGGAGATGGGCTTGAGCGGGTCATCCGTGCGCATCACAGGCGCCGCCTTGGCCGCATCGGTTGGAGCGGCGCGTTCGATCCTTCCGGGGGTATCTGGTGCACGGGAGATCCCCCGCCGCGCGAGGGAAACTCGATCGATGTGCTGATCGATGGGGCCGAGGCGTTCCCGGCCATAGTCGAGGCTCTGCGCGCGGCATGCTCGAGCGTCTACTTCGCCGGCTGGCACGTGACGCCGGACTTCGTCGTCTCGAGCTCGGGCTCCGAGGTGGTGGCTGCAAAGAAGCTCTTTCAGGAGCTGGGCGAGGAAGTCGACGTCCGTATTCTCTTGTGGGCAGGAGCACCTCTTCCGCCGCCGTTTAGCCCGTCGCGCCGAGGGGTGCGGAGCATCTGCGATGAGCTCGGTCGCGGTCGCCGAACGCTCGTGGCCGTAGACTCAAAGGAGCGTCCTCTGCACTGCCGTCACGAGAAGATCATCGTGATCGACGGAGAGCTCGCCTTCGTCGGGGGCATCGACATGACGAATTTGGCCGGCGACCGCATGGACAGCAATCGCCACCCTGCGCGCGGCGCCATTGGATGGCACGATGCAACCACACGTCTTCGAGGCCCGATCGTGGCGGACGTGGCCCGCCATTTCGAGATGCGCTGGGGCGAGGTGACCGGCGAGTGGGTGCCGCCCACGCAAGAGCCCGCTGTGGCCGGGAACGTGGAGGTGCAGATAGTCCGCACCGTGCCCGAGAAGATATATGCGTCGATGCCGCGTGGTGATTTTCGTATCTTGGAAGCGTACGTGCGTGCGCTTCGAGCCGCGCGTCACTTTATCTATCTCGAGAACCAGTTCCTGTGGTCCTCGGAGATAGTCAAGATCCTTGCCGACAAGCTGCATGATCCGCCATCTGAAGACTTCCGGCTGCTGATGCTGCTGCCCGCCAAGCCTTCCACCGGCATGGATGACACTCTCGGCCAACTCGCGGTTCTAGAGGCTGCGGACGGGGGAGCCGGCAGGATGCTGGCTTGCACTCTGTACGCGAGCGACGGAGCCCAAGCTCAACCCGTCTACATCCACGCCAAGATCGGCGTAGTCGACGATCACTGGCTAACTATCGGATCGGCAAACCTGAACAACCACTCGTTGTTCAACGACAGCGAGATGAACGTGATTACCCGCGATGGGGGGCTGGCCCGCGCAACAAGACTTCGGCTCTGGGCCGAGCACCTCGAGAGATCCGAGGAGGATGTGGCCGGGAATCCTACGGACCTGTTCGAAGAGTTGTGGAGACCGATCGCCCAGACACAGCTCGAGCTGAGGGAGACAGGCGCTCCATTGACCCACCGGCTGGTGCAGCTCCCTCACGTTTCCAAGCGGGCCAAGCGCCTTCTCGGGCCTCTGCAGACGATGATCGTGGACGGCTAGATCAGCATGGCTGATCCGGTGGCGGGCTTTCGGTGGGCCACGGGTATAGAAGACACCTTCATCGCGCAAACCGGGCCGGGCAGACGGAGGCTGGACGAATACGAGCTGCAACAGCACTATCGCTTGTGGCACGAGGACATCGCTCTGGCTGCAGAGACGGGGTTCGACTCGATCCGCTACGGGATCCCCTGGTACGCGGTTGAGCCCGAACGGGGGAGGTTCGAGTGGGAGTGGACCGATAGAGTCATGGCCCATCTTCTCGACACGGGCCTCGATCCCATTATCGACCTCGTTCACTACGGCACGCCGCTGTGGCTCGACGATCAATTCCTCAACCCCGATTATCCCGATGCGGTGGCGTCATACGCCCGCGCGTTCGCGCTGAGGTATCCACAGATAAGTTGCTATACGCCCCTCAACGAGCCGTTCATCAATGCGGAGCTATGTGGTCTCGAGGGGCGCTGGCCCCCTTATCTGCACGGCGACTCTGGATTTTGCTCGGTCATGAACCAGATTGCCAAAGGAATCGTGCTTACCGTTCAGGCTCTCGAGGAGGTCCGTCCGGACGCAATCATGGTGCACGTCGAGGCGACCGATCACATCATAGTCGATGAGAGTCTCGAGGGCCGCGCGCAGCTGGACGTGGATCGTCACCTCATTGCGCTCGATCTGATCCAGGGCCGCGCCGGCGGCGATGATGCCATCAGCTCATACCTTCGTGCTCACGGACTCAAGGACGCGGACTTCGAGTGGTATCGAGGCAATGCGATCGGCATCGACGTTCTGGGTCTCAACTATTATCCGATGCTGAGCTTGAAGCGGCACTTTCTCGACTCGTCCGGCGCGACGCGCGAGGAGTACATCTGGGGTGGCGGGGAGTATCTCGCTCAGATCGTGCGAGCGCACCACGAACGCTACGGCTGCCCGATCTTCATAACGGAGACGAGCGCCAATGAGAAGTGTGCACTCGAGTACGGCTTTGTAACTGCTGAGGACGACGCTCCGCCGGACTATCTCCGCCGGCGCTGGCTCGACGAGTCCGTGGCAACGGTC
>JACDBF010000200.1 GCA_013695055.1 Actinomycetota bacterium | reverse complement strand
CTCCTGCCGAGAGCAAGCGAACGCTGCCGGCGTAGAGGGCTCGGCTCAGAATCTCGATGACGGGCGGGTCGAAGTCGTGCTCGAGGGCGACAGAGATGCGGTCGAGCGAGTGATCGAATGGTGCAGGCAAGGGCCCGAGGGGGCGCGGGTGAAGTCGTTGGAGGTGGACGACGAAAGGCCGCGAGGCGAGTCCGGCTTCACTCTCGGCTGACGCGTTTGGCTACTTGAGGTTCACCCACACCGACTTGATCTCAGTGTAGGCGTCCATCGAGTGCACTCCCAGCTCCCGTCCGAAACCCGATTGCTTGTACCCGCCGTAAGAAACGCCGGGGTCGTAAAGGCCGCTCGAGTTGACCCACACGGTTCCCGCTCTTATCCCGCGAGCTACTCGATGAGCTTTTGAGAGATCGTTGGTCCACACCGCCGCCGCCAATCCGTAGATGCTGTCGTTCGCTACGGCGACGGCTTCTTCAGCGTCTCCCACCTCGATAACGGCCGCCACCGGCCCGAAGATCTCCTCTTGGGCGAGCCTCATGCTGTTGCGGACACCGGTCATCACCGTGGGCTGGACGAAGTAGCCGTCCCCCATCTCCTCGAGGCGCCCGCCGCCGGTAGCCACCGACGCCCCTTCCGCTCGGCCGATCTCGATGTAGCCGGTCACTACGTCGAGCTGTTCCTTCGATATCACCGGGCCCATGCTGGTCGCATCGTCCAGCGCCGGGCCCACCTTCATCTTCTCGGTGGCTTCCACGAGCGACTCCACGAACTGATCATGGATCGAGCTCTCCACCAGGATGCGAGTACCGGCGGTGCATATCTGCCCGGAGTTCAGAAAGACTCCCAACATCGAGCCCTTTGCGGCTCGTCTCATATCGGCGTCCGCAAAGACGATGTTGGGGGATTTACCGCCGAGCTCGAGAGTCACTCTCTTGAGGTTTGACTCCGAGGCGTGAAGGATCTTGCGACCCACCTCGGTCGAGCCGGTGAAAGATATCTTGTCGATGTCCTCGTGCTGGGCAAGCGCCTGGCCCGCCTCATCGCCAAAACCCGTCACGACGTTCACGACCCCCTCGGGCACTCCGGCCTCGAGACACAGCTCACCTAATCTCAAGGCCGTCAGAGACGTCTGCTCCGCCGGCTTGAGCACCACGGTGTTGCCGAAAGCCAGGGCCGGAGCGATCTTCCAGGCGGCCATGATCAATGGAAAGTTCCACGGAATGATGCCGCCGCACACGCCCACCGGCTCGCGCAGTGTGTAGACGAAGGCGTCGTCGCCCGCCGGGTTCGTCTCGCCGTACGCCTTGGTCGGCCATCCCGAGTAATAACGAAAGGCTTCGCCGGCCGCCCAAATCTCACCCGAGGACAGCTTCAACGGTTTGCCGGCGTCGAGGGATTCGATCTGGGCGAGCTCCACCGAGTGCTTCTTGATGAGCTCGCCCACACGCTGCAAGATGTCCGCCTGCTTGCCGGGCCTGAGGCCCGTCCAGCGCCGGTCCTCGAACGCCGCCCGGGCGGCTGCGACGGCTCGGTCCACGTCGTCATGGCCACCGCGCGGCACCTCGGTCAGGACCGAGCCGGTCGAGGGATCACGCACCTCGAAGCTCTCTCCCGAGGCGGCTTCCACCTGAGCTCCGCCGATGGTCATAGTTTTCGGACGCTCGATGAAGTCGGAGACCTCTCGGAGCACTGCCGTACCGTCCACTGACGCTCTCCTTGCTCGAAGCCCGCTCTTTCGCCAGGCTAAACGGCCGCCCGGGTAGGCGGGTGCCAGGTGGGTAAAGGTGGGCTGGTCGCCGCCCGACTAGGTCTTATATGACAAAGACTCATGGTTCGAGGTCGGTCGAGCAGCCCGGCGTCCAGCTCGCCTCCATGCGCGCCCGCAAGCCGCGGCTGTCTCTGCGCACCCTAGCGGTGCTTGTGGTCGGCGTCTCGGTGGTGGTTGCCGTCGTGGGCGTGACGACCCTCGAGATTCGCTCGTCGCGCGCCCGCATCATCGCCTCGCGCCAAGAGACTGTGAGCCTTATCGGCAGAAGCCTCGAGCAGGGCGCGGCCGAGGCATTCGCCCGGGGAGGCGACGACGCCGTCTTCCGTTACTTCCAGAAGGAAGAGGTTCCCGAGCTCGCTCGCGAGACGGGTGCAGAGGAGGTCGTGGTTACAGATGGCCGCGGGGTCATCCTCGCCCATACCGACGAGGAAAACATCGGCACCACTTACGACTCGGAAGAAGCCAATCTGGTGCTTTCAACGGGAGAGCCAGTGTCACGGGCCGGGGATGGCGAGATCTCCAGGTTCGCGTTCGCCAGGTCGATCCGGCTTCCCGGCCAGCCTCCGGGCGTATTCGAGCTAGAAGTCAACGTGCCGCAGCTGGTCGTGGCGGTGAACGAAGCACGCCGCTCGGCCCTGGTTTCCGGGCTCGTCGTTCTGCTCTTGGCTCTGCCCATGGCCTCCTATGCGACCGGGCGGCTGCTCGTCCGAAGCTACGAGCGAGAGCGCCGTACCGAAGAACGCTTCCGGTCGCTCGTGCAGAACTCCTCGGACATCATCACGATCGTCCAAGCGGACACCTCGATCGCCTATCAGTCGCAGCCGATCCAAGGGGTGCTGGGCTATGAGCCCGGTGAGCTAACGGGCATAAAGCTGACTGATCTGACTCATGCCCACGACGCGCCTGGACTGGTCGCCTGCTTGAACGAGATTGCAAGCTCTTCACACGGCGCCAATGCGACCTATGTCTGCAGATGGAAGCACCGAGACGACAGCTGGCGTCAGATGCACAACGTGATGACTAACTTGACCGACGATCCCGATGTCGAAGGCGTCGTGATCAACACCCGTGACGTCACCGCGCAACGGCACCTCGAGGATCAGCTTCGCCAGTCCCAGAAGATGGAGCCATCGGCCAGCTCGCCGGCGGGGTGGCAAATGACTTCAACAATCTTATGGCCGTCATCCTGAATTGCGCGACTTTTCTCTCGGAAGACATCGACCGTGCGGACCCCAAGCGAAAGGATGTCGATGAGATACTCAAGGCCGGTGAGCGCGCTTCGGCCTTGACCAGCCAGCTCCTGTCATTCTCTCGCCGGGAGATCGTGAAGGCCGAGATCCTGGATCTGAACCACGTCATCTCCGGTATCAAGAGCCTCCTTCAGAGGACCGCTCGCGAGAGCATCGAGGTCGAGCTCGATCTCTTCCCAGTCTTGAATCCCACGAAGATCGACAGGGGCCAGCTGGAACAGATCATCATGAATCTAAGCGTGAACGCCTTGGACGCCATGCCCGAGGGAGGACGCGTCGTCGTCAAGACCGCCAACGTGGCCGTGGACGAGGCGGCGGTCCGCCGGTATCCAGGTCTGAGGTCGGGCGAGTACGTGACCTTGGCGGTGAGCGACACGGGCCGTGGAATGAGCTCCGAAGCAAGAGCCCGTGCTTTCGAGCCATTCTTCACGACCAAGCCGCGAGGCGCCGGAACCGGCCTTGGGCTGTCGACCGTCTACGGGATCGCTCAACAAGCCGGAGGACACGTGATCATCGATAACGGGGCCGACGCCGGAACCACCTTCACTGTGTACCTTCCCGCAACCTCCGTACGGGTTGAACAAACGCCACTACCGGTCGACGCGTCCGGCGATGAGCGGCGCTCCCGAGAGACGATACTGGTGGTCGAGGATGAGGACGGAGTGCGAAGCGTCGTCGACAGAATTCTCAGCCGCGAAGGTTACGAGGTCGTCACGGCCGCTTCGGGACCCGAAGCACTCGAGACGTTCGTCAGGCACTCGGGGCCCATACATCTGTTGCTCACCGACGTGGTCATGCCCGGGATGTCGGGCAAGGAGCTAGCCGATCGGGTGAAAAAGGCCAACCCGGAGACCCCAGTCATATACATGTCCGGTTACCCGGAGCAAATCACCACGCAAGAGGGAGTCGAGGCCGGGCAGACATACATTCAGAAACCCTTCACGGCCAGGGAGCTCCTGTCCAAAGTAAGAGACGTCAATCTCTCGGCTACCGGATCATTCTAGACGCGACGGCCCATCTTGGAAGCGTAGGTACCCAAGAGACGCGTGAACGTCGCGTGCTCGCTCACCTCCGACAGTGCATCGATCATCGCCGGATCGTCTGCGGGCGCCTCCACATCGGCGTAAAAAACGTACTCCCACGGACGGCCGGCGCGCGGGCGTGACTCGAGCTTGCTCAAGCTCAATTGACGCTCCGCGAACGCCCCGATGCATCGAAACAGGGAGCCGGCAACGTGTCCGACTCCGAATACGAGGGACGACTTGTTTGGATCATCGAGAGAATGAGGATGGCGGGCAAGCGCGCCAAAGCGCGTGTAGTTGTCGGGATATGTCTGGATGCGTTCGGCGAGGACGCTCAGCCCATAAAGCTCTGCAGCCCGGCGTGAAGCGATCGCGCCTGTACCCAGCATCTTCTCATCGTGAATCCTCTTAGCGGCACCGGCGGTGTCGTACTCGGCACGAAGAGATACATCCAATCCATTCAGGAACTCCTCGCACTGGGCAATGGCCTGCGGATGTGATACCACTTCCCTCAGATCGTCGATCGCTACGCCCGGCAGCGCCAGCAAGCAATGATCCACACGCACGACCGTCTCACCGACTAGATGCAGGCCATGGCGGAGGAAAAGATCGTAGGTCTCATTGATGCTGCCCGCTTGCGAATTGTCCATGGGCACGAGCCCGTAATCTGCGCGCCCCACCTCGGTTGCCTCGAAAACCTTTCGGATCGACGAAAGTGGAACGTGCTCGGTCCCCCCGAACAAAGCTCTGGCCCCCTCTTCCGAGTAGGCCCCGATCTCACCCTGGTAGGCGACGATCGGATCTGGCTCGCTCTTCTTCACGATAGAGAATGCATGTTGCCCGCTCCAATGTGAAGAACCATTAGGCGGTAGTCGCCAGGCGGTCGGAGCGAGCCTTCATGATCCCCATTAGCGCGGTTGAGCAAAGGGCTTCGAAGGAGGCGTCGACGATGTTCTCGGATATGCATCCCGCGTCCCAATGAGACGAGCCATTGGTCGCTTCGATCAGCACGCGAACACGGGCCCCCGTTCCGTCGCGCGCATCGACTACCGCAACTTGGTAGTCGGCCAGGGAGACACCCTCGAGCTCGGGGTAGTCGGGACTGAGGCAGGCGCGCAGCGCGTTGTCGAGCGCGTGCACCGGGCCGACGCCGGAAGCCGCCCTTCGCACGAAGACGTTCCCGACCTTCACCTCGACGATAGCTTGGACATCGGTCGTTTGGTCATTTGTTCGTTCCGTCGTCACCTTGTATCCACAAACGCTGAAGTAGGGCGCCTGATGATTAGTCACGTTGCTACGCGCTCCTTCTCGAGAGTGTCCATCAACATACGGGCTGCTTGGATAGCGGCGCGCGGATCGGCCTTGCCCGTCCCCGCGATGTCGGGGGCCGAACCGTGCACGGGCTCGAACAGTCCCGCGCATCTCGTGGGCCGGGTTGACCTCTGCGGATGCAGATTGGCGCTGGCGGCCCGCCCGAGACCGCCAGATAGGCCTGCGGCAAGATCGGACAGAAGGTCCCCGAATAGATTGTCGGTCAGGACGATATCAAAGCGCGACGGGTCGGTGACCAGATGATACGCGGCGGCATCGGCGTGCTCATACTTGAGGCGCATTTCTGGATAGGCCTCGGCCACACGCTCGGTCGTCTCACGCCACAGGGAACCGGCATGGACGAGCACGTTGGCCTTATGCACCAGCGTCACGAGGCCTGATCGCTGAGACGCCATCTCGAACGCATAGCGGGCGCAGCGACCGATAGCTTCGGCGGTGTTCACGCTTGTTTCCGTTGCGACATCTCCAGATCGGGTTCCTACGCCTGAATAGGGGCCCTCTGTGTTCTCGCGGACGAAGACGATCCCCATGTCGGGAAAGGCCCGGAGGTTCACGTAGAGGTCGAGCTCTTTGCGGAGACGCAACAGCACCCCGCGCTCGAGCACGCCGTCGGGCACACGAGGGTCGCCGATCGCACCGAAAAGGAGCGCATCGCACCCAGCAATGATTTGCAGATCCGCGTCCGTGAGCAGCTCACCCGTGGAGAGATATCTATCCGCGCTTATGTCCAAATGAACCTGCTCGATGCCCGGTCCGAGCTCGGCAGCCGCAGCGGTCATCACCTCCGGACCGATGCCGTCCCCGGGAAGCACCGCCACCCGTCGCGTCACGAGGCCACGCCGCCCCTCGGGCCGGTGGCGGCGACTTCTCCTTGCCCCGCAACGGCGGCGCGCGCTCGAACCCATGGAACGAGTCCGCCTGCACTCACTAGGCCCATAACGAACTCGGGCAGCGGCTCGGCCGCGAACGTGAGGCTCTGAGTCACGTCGCGGACCTCCCCTCCGGCAAGATCGACCTCGATCTCGTTTCCGTCTTTGATTGATTCAGCGGCGTCCGGGCATGTAACGATCGGCAAACCGGTATTGATCGCGTTGCGGAAAAAGATGCGGGCGAACGAGGAGGCCACGACCGCGCCGACCCCTGCACCTCTGAGCGCTATTGGTGCGTGCTCACGGCTGGATCCGCAGCCGAAGTTATGGCCGGCCACGATCACGTCACCCGGCTTCACGGAGAGTGCGAACTGAGGATCGAGATCTTCCAGCGCGTGCGCCGCAAGCTCCTTAGCATCCGTGGTGGTGAGATAGCGCGCCGGGATGATCACGTCCGTGTCGACGTTGTCGGCATAGACCCATGCCCTAGCCAACGAGGGCCTCCGCTCGAGCGGGCGCATCAGGACGCACATCCGCGGGATGCACAATTTCACCCGCTACAGCCGCTGCCATGGCGACCGCCGGATTGGCGAGATAGACCTTAGCGGTCGGATCCCCCATGCGCCCCACATAATTGCGATTGGAGGTCGACACACACACCTCGCCCGCGCCGACCACACCCATATGGGCGCCGAGGCACGCCCCGCATGTGGGAGTCGAAACGCTCGCTCCCGCCCTCGAGAAGAGGTCGAGCAGTCCCTCGTGATTGGCTTGCAGCCACACTCTCTGAGTGGCTGGAATGACCATCAAACGCACGGTGGGGGCCACGCGCTCTTCTCCCAAGACCCAAGCCGCCATGCGCAAGTCCTCAATACGGGCGTTG
>JACDBF010000011.1 GCA_013695055.1 Actinomycetota bacterium | reverse complement strand
TCGGAGCCGTAGGTAGTCGCATTGCGAAGCAAGATGTCACAGAGGGTTTTGCCTGCTACCGCGGCATCCAGGCCGGCGCGCTCCCTTTCTAGATCCGGCGGGGAAGCCGCGCGCACGGCCGTCATAGCGAGGGGCTCGCGGACCTAACCATCCCTGCTGCCGAGCGACTTCGCCTTCTCTCTGATCTCATCGAGGATCGGGGCATTCTGAAGCGTCGTGACGTCTCCAGGTTTCTCTCCCTCCGCGATGTCGCGAAGCAAGCGCCGCATGATCTTGCCGGAGCGAGTCTTAGGCAGGTCATCCGTGAAGATGATCGCGTGCGGGCGCGCTAGCTTGCCGATGACCTTGGCGACATGCTGCCGCAGCTCTATCATCAGTTCATCCGTTCCCTCGTGCCCCGCGCGCGGGGTCACGAACGCGACGATGGTTTCGCCCTCTTTGGGATCCTTGCGTCCGACCACGGCGGCCTCCGCCACGGCCTGGTGGTCCACCAGGGCCGACTCGACCTCATAGGTCGAGATCCGGTGGCCTGCGACGTTCATGACGTCGTCGACGCGGCCCAGAAGCCAAAAGTAACCGTCATCGTCGAGCTTGGCGCCGTCTCCGGGAAAGTAGATCTCGTCGCCAAACTTCTCGAAATAGGTCTTTCGATAGCGCTCATCGTCCCCGAAGATGGTGCGAAACATCGCGGGAGTGGGCCGTTTGAGAACGAGGTAGCCCCCACCTCCTTTCCCGACCAGCCCGCCCTTGTCATCGAGGACATCGGCTTCGACCCCGGGGAAAGCGATCGTCGCCGACCCCGGCTTGAGGGTTGTGAGGCCGGGCAACGCCGAGATCATTATCGCGCCCGTCTCGGTCTGCCACCACGTATCTACTACCGGCGCGTCGCCCCCGCCGATGAACTCCTGATACCAGATCCATGCCTCCGGGTTGATCGGTTCTCCGACCGACCCAAGCAGGCGCAGCGAAGTCAGATCGTGCTTATTCGGATAGTCGATTCCCCATTTCATCATCGTGCGAATGGCGGTCGGCGCGGTGTAGAGGATCGTCGCTTTGTACTCCTCGACGATCCCCCACCAGCGATCCTTGTCCGGCCAGTCGGGCGCGCCTTCGTAGAGGATGGACGTGCACCCGTTGGCAAGGGGCCCATACACGATGTAGCTGTGACCGGTGACCCATCCGATATCGGCGGCGCACCAGAAAACGTCGCTCTCCGGCTTTATGTCGAAGATGAGATGGTGCGTCGATGAGACTCCGGTGAGGTAACCCCCGGTCGTATGGACGATGCCTTTGGGTTTGCCGGTGGTTCCGGACGTGTAGAGGATGTAGAGCATGTCTTCGGAATCCATCGACTCTGCTTCGCATTCGCTGGACTGCGCCTCGATGAGATCCTGATAGACGATGTCCCGCCCCTCTTGCATATTCACGTCTTCGAGGGTTCTTTGCACGACGATAACTTTCTCTATTGATTCACACTCGGCGACGGCATCATCGGCGTTGAGCTTCAAAGGGATGATCTGTCCTCGCCTGTAGCCGCCGTCGGCCGTTATGAGGACCCTGCAGGCGGCATCGTTGATGCGGTCGCGCAGCGATTCGGCGGAGAAGCCCCCGAACACCACGGAGTGGGCCGCGCCTATGCGAGCACACGCGAGCATCGCTGCAGGGAGCTCGGGAATCATCGGCAGGTAGATCGCGACTCGGTCCCCCTTGGAAACCCCCAGCTCTTTCAGTCCGTTGGCCAGCCGGCACACTTGATCGTGAAGGTCTGAGTAGGTGATCGAACGGTTGTCGCCCGGCTCGCCCACCCAGTGATAGGCGACGCGGTCTCCGGCGGAATCGAGATGGCGGTCAAGACAGTTATGCGCCACGTTCAGCTTGCCGCCGATGAACCACTTGTGATGGGGCGCATTCCATTCAAAGGTCTTGTCCCACTTTTGGAACCAGTCGAGGCGATCGGCTTGAGACTCCCACCACGCCTCGGGATCGTCGGCGGCCCGTTGGTAGATGGCGGCCTCACGGACATTGGCTTGTGAAGTGAAGTCGGCCGAGGGCTTGAATTCGCGCCGTTCTTCGAGAAGTGCTTCGATCGTCTTCTCGATTTCCTTGTCGACCATCGTCTTCTCCTCTATAGGTTGTCGAGGGTACCCTCTGGGGGATCGAGCGGGCGGTCTAGGCTCTGTGCTCGGTGTCGCCTGAGACGAGATCCAAGGCATGCACCAGTACCGGAACAAGAGCCTCGAGACTCTCTCGCACACCCTTGGGGCTCCCCGGCAGATTTACGATCAACGAGCTCTCGCTGGCGCCGGCAATGCCGCGCGACAGTGCTGCGAGGGGTGTTTTCGTCATACCCGCGGCGCGCATGAGCTCGGCTAAGCCTGGGGCCGGTCTCGAGATGACGCGCGCGGTTGCCTCAGGGGTGACATCCCGTGGCCCCAATCCGGTGCCCCCGGTGGTCACGATCAAAGCGACGTTCCTACCGACCAACGATCGGAGCCGCGCTTCGATGACATCGACCTCGTCCGGGACTACGGAACGCTCGGCGGCCAAGATGCCTTGCGCAACCAGCAGCTCCTCGGCGATGCGCCCCGACTCGTCGGCGCGCGTTCCTCCTGCTACCCCGTCGCTGATGGTGATGATCGCAGCTCGATGGGCCATGGCCGCATCCTCACGCACAATGGACTCGTCTGGCAAGCTGAGGGCATGAGTCTCAGCGGGAACGGCCCGGAGTTGAGCGCATGATTTCCGGCGTCGTGCTGGCGGCCGGAACCGCGTCCCGATTCGGTTCTCCCAAGCAGCTGGTCGACTTCGAGGGCCGTCCGCTCCTGCAGCGAGTAATCGAGAACGCGTCGTCCTCTCGCCTTGTCGAGGTAGTGGTCGTCCTGGGCCACGAGAGCGAACGCATCGCCGCGGCGATTCGGCTGCCGCCAGGCGCCCGGTTCATCCGCAACCCCGACTTTGGCGCGGGGCAGTCGACCTCGCTCGCCCGGGGCCTCGAGGCGGCGGACGGCGGTGCGACCGCAGCAGCGATCCTTTTGGGAGACCAGCCGCTCGTCGACGCCCCCATGATCGATCGCGTCATAGAGGCTTTCCTCGCGAGCGAGGCGCCCATCGCGCGGGCGCGCTTCGGCGCAGCACCAGGACATCCCGTCATCGTTGCGCGCAGTGAATGGGCGGCGTGGGGCTCTCTAGATGGGGACGCAGGCGCCCGGCGGTTGCTGGATTCGTTTCCCGAGAAAGTTGCCGACATCCAGCTCGGGCCCACGCCTTCGATAGACGTCGATACGTGGGCCGACTACCAGGATCTGCTCCGCTCCGAGTAGCCTCGGCAGCAGGTGGTTGGGATGCGTCATTTGATTCGGGAGCTCGAGGCCATCTGCGGGCGAGAGCGCGTGGTGACCCACGCGCATGCCCTAAGGACCTTCGAGTCTGACGGTCTTCTCCACTACAAGGGCACGCCGCTGGCGGCGGCGCTCCCGGATTCCGCCGAAGAGGTCCAGGCGCTGGTGCGTGTTTGTCACGATGCTCGTATCCCGTGGGTCGCGCGCGGATCAGGAACTGGGCTGTCGGGAGGCGCAGTGCCCGTCGACGACGGCATCTTGATCGTGCTCTCACGCATGCGCAGGATCATCGAGATCGATCTGGAGAATCAGCGGATAGTCGTCGAGCCGGGCGTCACGAATGCGGAGGTCGGGCGGGCGGTCGGGCCCGGCCACTTCTATCCTCCGGATCCATCAAGCCAGATCATCTGCTCCATCGGGGGCAACGTCGCGGAGAACTCGGGTGGCGCGCATTGTTTCAAGTACGGGTTTACGACCAATTATGTGACCGGCCTCGAAGTCGTGCTTTCGAACGGCGAGATGGCGACCTTGGGGGGGAAAGAGCTCGACGGCCCGGGTTACGACCTCATCGGAGTATTCGTCGGCTCGGAGGGGACTCTGGGGATCGCGACCAAGATCACCCTCAGGGTCGTCCCCACTCCCGAAACGACGCGCACTCTGGTCGCCTACTTCGACGGCACCGACAGCGCCGGGCGGACCGTGTCGGACATCGTGGCCGGGGGGATTATCCCTGCAGCGATCGAAATGATGGACAGTCTGTCCATGCAGGCGTGTGAAGAGGCAACGCACGCCGGCTATCCTCCGGAAGCAGGCGCAGCCCTCGTGATAGAGCTCGACGGCCCTGAGGCGGAATGTGCCCCCCTTTTCGAGGATGTCATCGCGATATGCGAGGCGAGCCATGCGACCGGTATGCGAATTGCGCAGGACGAAGCGGAGCGTGCGCTTATATGGAAGACGCGTAAGGCTGCGTTTGCGGCCATGGGCCGGATCACCCCCAACTACTACGTACAAGACGGAGTCGTCCCCCGGACGCGGCTGCCCGAGGCCTTGCGGCGCATCGATGAGCTCTCCGAAGAGTACGGGCTCAAGGTAGCAAACGTCTTCCATGCGGGCGACGGCAATCTTCACCCTTTGATCTGCTACGACGCCTCTCACGGGGGTGAGCCCGAGCGAGCTGAGGAGCTGGCGGGGCTCATCGTCGCGATGTGTGTCGAGCTCGGGGGCTCGATAACCGGCGAGCACGGCGTGGGCGTCGACAAGAAGCGCTATTTGAGCAAGATGTTCTCCGAGGATGACCTCGACGCATTCCACAGAGTTCGTTGCGCCTTCGATCCCGGCGGGCTTGCCAATCCCACGAAGGTCATGCCGACGCCGAGGCTGTGCGGAGAGGTACCGGGCCCATACCGGCGGCATCCACTCGAGCGAGCCGGCCTCGCCGAGCGTTTCTGACTCCGATGACGGCGGTGCATTGCGTGACGCCGACCACACCAGAGGACGCGTCCGAGGTTATGCGCGCTGCGGCGGCGACGGCTACCAACGTGCGGCCGAGAGGTGCGGGGACGAAGTTCGGCTGGGGCCGGCCGATCGATGAGCCCAACCTCGAGATCTCGACTGCGAGGCTCGATCGAATCATCGAGCACAACGAAGGCGACCTCACCGCCGTGCTCGAGGCCGGCGTTCCTCTTCAGCGCGCGCAGGAAGCGTTCGCGCGCGCCGGTCAGATGCTCACTCTCGACCCGCCGCTCGGAGATAACGATGCCGCAACCATTGGGGGGATAGTCGCCACCGCCGACCAAGGACCGCTCCGGCATCGCTACGGTGCATGCCGGGACCTGTTGCTCGGCGTGACTGTCGTCTTGCCCGACGGCACGCTTGCTCGGTCGGGGGGAAAGGTCATCAAGAATGTCGCGGGATACGACCTCGCGAAGCTTTACGCCGGATCGTTTGGGACTCTCGGTCTCATAGTTGAAGTAATCGTCCGCTTGCAGCCGCAACCCGTGAAGCAGCTCACGCTTATGTGCGAAACGGATGACGCCGAAAGTTTTCCCCGGGCCCCCTTGTTGCTGAGTCACGCAGCTTTGGAGATGGATTGTCTCGATGTCGGCTGGAGAGACGGTACCGGAACGCTCATGGCGCTGTTCCGGGGGGCCTTTCCAGAGGGCCGGGCGCAAGCCGCAGCGCGTCTGCTCGAGCCTACCGGCATGACGGTCACCACCACAGAAGGTGTCGCGCCGTGGGCAGAGCAACGCGCGCGCCAGCGCGCGTCCGAAGGAGCCGTTGTGCGTGTATCGGGTAGGGCGACGGATCTCTTCACGGTGATCGAATGTGCTCAGCGAACCGGGGCCACCCTCGTGGGGCGGGCCGGGCTCGGGATCTCGTGGCTGTCGCTCCCGGCCTCGGAGCCGAACACCCTCATTTCCGCGATCGAAGAGATGAGGAGCGAGCTCTCCCCGCGGGCGTGCGTACTGCTCGACGCGCCCGAAGAAGTGCGAGCCGGGGTCGACGTCTGGGGGCGCGAGCATGATGAGGGCGCGCTCGCGCTCATGCGTCGCGTGAAGTCTCGCTTCGACCCCGCCGGTCTGTGCAGCCCAGGTAGGTTCTTGGGAGGGATCTGATGGATATGAACGAGCCGGCCCATCCGGCCCCCGACTTCGCTCCAGCTCCGAGGGCGTTTGACGCGCAGAGGCCTCCCGAATCCGAGCTGATCGACGACTGCATTCACTGCGGCTTGTGTCTTCCTGCTTGTCCAACTTATGTGTTGTGGGGCCAAGAGGCGGACTCGCCGCGCGGACGAATCGTGCTCATGAAAGCCGGGTTGGATGATTTCAGCGAGATGTCTGAGCCCATGGTCACGCACTTCGATCGCTGTCTCGGCTGCATGGCCTGCGTCACCGCCTGTCCCTCCGGCGTTCGATACGACAAGCTGATCGAGGCGACCAGGCCGCAGATCGAGCGCAACTACAAGCGATCGGGGCGCGAACGGGGATGGCGTCGACTCATGTTCGCGGTGTTTACACATCCTACGCGTCTGCGGGCCCTGGTGCCGTTACTGATCGCCTACCAACGGGCGGGCGGCGAACGGATGGTCAACAGGATCGGTGGCCCTGCGCGCTGGCCCCGACTCAGAGCACTTTTGGCTTTGGCCCCAACAACGACCTTCACGCACGCGCTGGGACGCGTTCCTGAAACGTCTCCCGCGCACGGGGCCAAGCGGGCGCGGGTCGGGCTGCTTCAAGGGTGCATCCAGCGCGTGTTCTTCGGCGACGTCAACGCGGCGACGATGCGAGTCTTGTCCGCCGAAGGGTTTGAGGTCTACGCTCCGAGCCGGGTGCGCTGTTGCGGGGCGCTCATGTTCCACTCCGGCTCCGAGGTTGCCGCTCTCGCGCTCGCGAAACGGATGATTAGCGCTTTCGAGGATTGCGACTACGTGGCCGTCAACGCGGCGGGTTGCGGTTCGTCGATGAAGGACTATGCGCACGTCCTACGAGACGACCCTCAGTGGTCCGAAAGGGCGGAGCAGTTCTCTGCCAAGGTTCGCGATGTCTCCGAGCTGCTGGCAGGTTTTGAGCCGGTCGCAAGAAGACACCCCGTGCCTCTGAGGCTCGCATATCACGATGCCTGCCATCTAGCCCATGCACAGCAGGTACGAATGCAGCCTCGTTCTCTTCTGAGCGCTATTCCGGACGTGGAGATTTGTGAGCCCGACGAATGGGAGTTGTGCTGCGGATCCGCCGGCATCTACAACCTGCTCCAGCCCGAGGCCGCCGGAGAGCTAGGCGTCCGCAAGGCGAAGAACCTCCTCGCCACCGGGGCCGATGCCATCGCGTCGGGAAATCCAGGCTGCACCCTGCAGATTGTCCGCTACCTTCGCGAGGCGGGTCGATCTTTGCCCGTCTATCACCCCATGCAAGTCGTAGATGCGTCGATACGCGGGCGGAAGTTGTAATCGATGGTCGATATCTCATAAGTATCGTTTGAACCAGGCCACGACGCGCTCCATGCGGTCGACCCGGCGGTCGGGACGTCCCATTCCCACGAGGTAGTGGGATTCGTCCGGGTAGCGGATCATCTCGACCGTTCGGCCGCGCACGCGCATCATGGCGAACACGAGCTCGGTTTGGCCCGGTGGGCACCGCATGTCTTGATCGGCCTGCAACAGCAACAGGGGCGCCTCATTCTTGTGCATCTCCATGTACGGCGAGCGCCGCAAGAATTCGTCGATGTCCTCCGGCAAAGAGCCAACGCCGACTGCCGTCTCCTGAACTTGAGTGCCGAAGTCGCTCTCTCCGTACTCTCCGATCATGTCGGTAACTGGGTTTTCGCTCACGCCCGCGGCAAAGCGTCCCGGGAAATGGCCGAGCAGCCAGTTCACCATGTACCCACCGTAGGAAAGACCGAGAACCCCTACTCGCTCCGGCGTTGTGAGGCCCTCGCCGATCGCCCAATCGATCATCGCAAGGAGGTCGGACCCATCAGGATCTCCCCACGCCTGATGGAGAGCTTTGGCGTAGGGCTCACCGTACGAGGTGGAGCCGCGCGGGTTCCCATACAGAACATGGATGCCGGCGTCGGCGAGCGCGAGCATTTCGAGCCACGGGGTGGGGCTGTAGCTGGCGTGGGGCCCTCCGTGTATCTGCACGACGAGCGGCCGCTTCGTTCGGCGCCCTCGCGCCGGCACGAGCCAGAAGTCGATGTCATGGCCCTCTTCGTGTCGTATGCGCTGAAACTCGGGATCCTTGCGGAAGGGCTCGAGCCAGCGGCTGCCGTTCGCCGTCAAGGGTCGGAGCTCGCCGTCTTCGACTGCATAGACCTCGGCGGCACGTCCTTTGTCGGTGGCCACGACGGCGACGCGCTCTCCTCGAGCAGCGATCGACGAGCAAACGATGTCGCCTTCGGCGAGTCGGGTGATGCTCCCATCGATGGACAAGCGGTAGGGGAGCGAGCGGCCG
>JACDBF010000165.1 GCA_013695055.1 Actinomycetota bacterium | reverse complement strand
GCCGGCGAGTAACCACCTCACCAAGGAACGCCGAAGTCATCAGCCATAGCCCGCGCCGACGGTCTTGAGCCGGCGACGCAGCGGGCAACTAAACGGAGGCATAGAGATGAATCTAAGACGAGAGACGAAGCACCGTGACGGCCTTTCGGGCACGACGCGTCGTCGGCCCGGCATGGCGATCGCAGCCGGTCTCGCGCTCACCATGGTGGCCGGGGGCCTCGCTCAGATGGGCATAGGCCTCGCCGCGTCTAACAATTCGGCAGCAGCCGGCGCTGGTCGCGGCGAGCGGCGGGTCGACCTCGCTAGGCCCAAGTTCTCTGATCCCACGTCCATCACCAACCCGCTGTTTCCCATCAGCGAGCTCGAGCAGGTGATTCAACTTGGCCAAGAGGGAGGAGACCCACTGCGAATCGAGGTGACGCTGCTGCCCAGAACCAAGACCATAAAGTGGAACGGTCAGCGGGTCGAGACCCTTGTTTCTCAGTTCATCGCGTATCTCGACGGGCGCGTTCTCGAGACGGCCGTCGACTACTTCGCTCAGGCGGACGATGGGTCGGTCTGGTACTTCGGCGAGAAAGTCAACAACTACGAAAACGGCGTCATCGCCAACCACGAAGGCACCTGGCTGGCGGGCAAGGATGGGCCCCCCGGGATGATCATGCCCGCCGACCCCAAGGTCGGCGATATCTACCGGCCCGAGAACATTCCCGGATTTGTCTTCGAGGAGGTCACCGTCAAGGCCGTCGACCAGACGGTCGACGGCCCCAGAGGCCCAGTCGAGGGAGCAATTCGAGTCGAAGAGCTCCTTATGGACGGCACCACCGAGGACAAGATCTTCGCCCCCGGCTACGGCGAGTTCCTCGCCCGAGCTGAGGATGAGCTGGTGACCGTCGCCCTCGCCGTGCCGATCGATGCACTTTCCGGACCCTTGTCCGCCGAGCTCGGTGCGCTGTGGAAGGGCGCAGTCGAGATCTTCGACGCCACACCCGCGCGAGACTGGGACGCTATCTCCGGCACGCTCGACTCCATGATCGCGGCGTGGGATGCCTACCAGGTCGGCGACTACACACCCGAGTTGTTGGATGAACAGATGACCTCCGCGCTCGACGAGCTAACCTCAGCGGTCGAGATGCAGCGACCGGTGCGTGCACGGTACGCGGCCGTCGAGGTCGGAATAGCGAGCGCCGATTTTCAGCTGCGCTACCGGGCTTTTCATAAGGTCGACTTCGATCGGATCGAGCTCTACTCACGCCGGCTGCTCGTCGATAACGCCGGCAATAGAATGGGAGATGTCGCCGGAGATGTGGCGGTCATCGAAACGATCTGGGATCGAATTGCCCGCACCGTAGGCGGTAAAGCGTAGAAGGAAAGATCGACCATCCTTGTTCCCGACTCTCTGGTTGTTACCGGGCCTAGTCATTGTTATCGGAGGTCTCGCTGTCGCCCTCGATGACGACTACCTGATACTTCTCGTCCAGGCGCACGCCGACGGTCGGCCCGTCCGGTCGCGTGACCTCGACCTCCCAGGTGGCCCCGTTCTCGCCATCCATCTCCACGCTGTTGACGGTGCCTCCTCCGGTGGCTTGCAGTGCGGCTTCAATGGGGCGAACGGCGCGACGGCCCGTGATGTTTTCGTCGGAGTCGCCGGATCCGTAGGCAACGGCTCCGCCGGCCAGAGCTCCGGCCGCCAAAACAGTTCCGACTCCCACGACGTTCCTCGTGGCGAACGGCTCGTGCGACCCTCAGGCCGCAAGCGGCAACCTGATCTCCAAGCGGGCGCCGCCGATGGGGGCATCGTCCACTAGGACCGTGCCTCCGTGCGCGTGGATGGACTCGCGAACGATGGCCAACCCCAGGCCCGCGCCACCATGATCCCGATCGCGGGCTTGGTCCATCCGGGCGAAGCGCTCAAAGATAGTTTGACGATGCTCTCTGGGAATGCCGGGTCCGTCGTCATCCACGGTCATCACGACCCAGTCGTCCTCTTCGTGAAGTCCAAAGGTGACGCTTCGGTTCGCGTGCCGGGCCGCGTTTTCGGCGAGATTGCTCACGACGCGCCGCAGCTGCGAAATGTCTCCTATGGTCCGCCCACCCGACACTGTGGCGGTATCGACTGTCAGAGTGGTGCTGTCTCGCAAACGTTTGGCTTCCTCCAGAATGAGGTCATCCACATTGATGGGGCCAAAGGCCGGGGGGCCGCGGTGCTCATCGCTTCGAGCCAACGTCAGCAGATCGTCCACCAACCTCTCGATGCGGAGATCTTCCGCAAGCACATCGGCCGCGAGCTCTTTGAGACCGGTGCGATCAGGATGGGCGAGCGCTACCTCAGCTTGGTTCCGGATGGTCGCCACCGGGCTTCGCAGCTCGTGCGACGCGTCGGAAACGAACCGTCGCTGACGCTGTTGCTCGTCTTCGAGCCTGGCGAGCATGGCATTCATCGTTTCCGCAAGGCGCGCGATCTCATCGTTGCCGGGCGGATCAGGCGCTCGCCGGTGCAACTCGGAAGCCGAGATGGCCGCTACCTGGGCCCTTATCGACTCGACGAATCGAAGAGCTCTGCCGACAACGCCCCAGGTGGTTATCACGACGACTCCGAGCAGCAACGGGATGCCGACGACGAGGACTCTGGCCACGATGGAGCTGCTGTCCTCGACCGGATCGAGGCTGCGCCCGACGAGAACCGTGAACCTTCCCTCGGGAGCGTTAGCCGAAGTCGCTACGACCATGAATGGGTCGTCTTCCTCTTGGGGAAGCCCGGCCAGCATGAAGCTCTCGCTTGGGGCGAGGTTTGCCACCGGAGGAAGCCCATCAACTTTGGGACTAGAGCGAATGACCGTGCCTGAGCTATCGACGATCTGCACGAACGAATCATCGGTGTCTCGCAAGGCCGGCCCGCCGGACGCGGCGCCGTCTTCCAAAGCGGTAGCGACATCCTGGGCACGCAAGCGCGCCGCGGCTTCAACGTCGCGCTGCAAGGAGCTTCTCAGCGTCACTACCATAGCGACGGCGGCAATCAAGAGAGCGATTCCGACCACGAGGACGGCGGCAAGAGTCGTGCGAACGCGAACGGTGCCCAGCAGGCTTTGGAGTCCCCTCGACGACCGGGGAGCCTCAGCGTTCATCGCTCGACAATCGATAACCGGAGCCGCGCACGGTCTTGATAGTCTCCAGGCCGAAGGGCCGATCAATCTTGCTCCGGAGGTGCTTGACGTAGACCTCCACGATGTTCGGGTCTCCTTCGAAGTCGTAATCCCACACGTGGTCGAGGATCTCTCGCTTCGACAGAACCTCGTCGTTGTGGCGAATCATGAACTCCAGCAGAGACATCTCTCGAGCGGTTAGCCGGAGCTCTGTTTCCTCCCGCCAGCATCGCCTGGCTGCCGGATCAAGCCGGAGTGTCCCCGACTCCAATACCGCGGGACGTTCGCGCGCTCCCCGCCGCAACAGGGCGCGGAGGCGCGCGATCAGCACCACGTAGGAAAAGGGCTTGGTGAGATAGTCGTCGGCCCCGCTATCGAGGGCCTCGGCTTCATCTAGCTCGCCGTCCTTTGCGGTCAGCATGAGGATCGGAGTCCAGACGCCCTCCTTGCGAAGAGTCGAACAGATCTGAAAGCCGTTCACGCCCGGCAGCATGATGTCGAGGATCTGAACGTCGTAGTCGTGCTCCCTCGCCATCCACAGGCCGTCGGTCCCGGTGAGGGCCACATCCACGGCGAAGCCCTCGGCCTCGAGTCCCTTTTTCAGGCCCCCGGCCAACCGCTTTTCATCCTCGACCACCAGCACGCGCACCGGCAATGCCTTCCCGATAGGAGTCTTCCGTGACCCAATCTTGATCGACCTCTACTGAATGGTTCCTGAAAGCTCCATGAATTGCCTCCAGAGCCCGCCGAGTGGGTGGTGAATGGCGGTATGCGCCACCTGACACCCACTCGGCCTCGGCCGGCTGCTTCAGGATTGGCTTGCGCGGGCCCCCGCCGTGTAGTGGCTCAGCACCTCGATCCAACCCGAGTCGTAGACGTTTCGAGCTTCGAGTGCGGCTTGCCCCAGCCGTTCCCACCCGCGATGCTGCAACCCGACATCGGTTCCGGCGGAGCTCGGCTCGAACGTCACCTCGAGCTCCTGGCCGTCCTCAGGGCCCTTTCCGGGATGCCAGTTGAAGACCACCCGGTGTGGTTCATCCCACTCGAGGACCTCGGCCCACGAGTGCTCGGAGCCATCCTTTCCGGTCTCGTAAAGCCGGCCGCCTAAGCGTCCCTCGAGGGTCACGGTCGCGGCCTCCTTCCCCTTCACCGAAAACCCCTCCAAGGGCCACCACTCGGCGATTCCCCGAGTAAACAAGGCGAATGCGTCGGGCGCGGATTGCGGCACGGTCACCCTCTTTTCGACCGGCGGAAGCGCCGCGTCCGTCACCTTCTGATCTGGAGTCACTTTTCCTTCTCTCCCTTCTCTCTAGCTGCCTTTTCATAACCGTCGAGGACGTCGGTCCAGAAGCGGTCGACATAAGCCCGCAGGTCTTCGAGGCCGCGCGCGTCGATCCGGTAGAGGCTTCGGTTGCCGTCGCGCGCCGCCTTGACGAGGCCGGCCTCCTTGAGGACGCGCAGGTGCTGCGACACCGCCGGCCGGCTGACGGGTAGCGAGTCGGCGAGCTGGCGAACCGAGCGAGGGCTGCCGCGAAGCCGTTCGAAGACGGCGCGCCGGGTCGGGTCGGCAAGAGCGGCGAAGGCCGAAGAGTAAGTCAACACTTACCGTAAGCTACCACTTACATAAGCCCTCGTCCAGCAACAGGCCCGACCCCGCCGAGTGGGTGGTGACTGGCGGAATGCGCCACCTGACACCCACTCGGCGCATGAGGTCCATTACCGACGCCTGTAGACTCGAACGCTCAACTTCACGTTAAGGAGAATCTCTTGCCCACGCGCGCCGATTTGCGCAATGTTGCCATCGTCGCCCATGTCGATCATGGAAAGACCACGCTGGTCGACGCCATGTTGTGGCAGTCGGGAGCCTTTTCGTCCCACCAAGAGGTGGCCGAGAGGGTCATGGATTCCATGGATCTCGAGCGTGAAAAGGGCATAACGATCCTCGCGAAGAACACCGCCGTTCGTTATGGAGGCGTGAAGATCAACATCGTCGACACCCCCGGGCACGCGGACTTCGGGGGAGAGGTCGAGCGAGGTCTCACGATGGTGGATGGGGTCGTTCTGCTCGTCGACGCCAGCGAGGGACCGTTGCCACAAACCCGATTCGTGCTGCGGAAGGCACTCGAGGCGCGACTTCCCGTAGTACTGGTCGTCAACAAGGTCGACCGACCGGATGCGCGTATCGACGACGTCGTCAACGAGGTGTATGAGCTCTTTCTCGACCTTGACGCCGACGAGGAGCAGATCGAGTTCCCCATCGTCTATTGCAATGCCAGAGCGGGGTGGGCTTCATTGGATCCCGAGCAGGAGGGTAGCGACCTCAAGCCGCTCTTCGAGCTCTTGCTCGATCACATACCGGCCCCCGTTTTCGAGGACGGACATCCTCTGCAGGCGCTTGTCACGAACCTCGACGCGTCACCCTACGTCGGCCGGCTCGCGCTGTGCCGCGTCTTCCATGGCACGATCAC
>JACDBF010000148.1 GCA_013695055.1 Actinomycetota bacterium | reverse complement strand
TCTCGGATCTTCTGATGGACGTCGTCCTTTCTCACGAGGACCTCCTTGTACGTACAGCGAGTCGCTTGCAAGCTTGGTCGAGGATTTAAAGAATCCAACAGCTGCTAAGTTCAGTTCTCGCGATGAGGCCGACCACTCTCGCGGATATGCGTTGGTGAACCGGTGAAGCGCCTGACCTTAGGATCCTCTGGGCGACCGAGCTTGGCCAAGAACCGACTTCTCATCTGCGCCGTCCAACCAGAGAGAATCACCTCGACCCGCGCTCCTCGGCGTGTACAAGCACCGTGCCTGGCACCAAGATCAAATTTCGCGGCGGCGCGATTTGGAAGCTTCTCTCACCCATAGGCCTCCTCTTGTCGGCGGTGAACTGGTTGCAAGCATCTTGCATCTGATGAGAGGGAGCCCGGATTTTCCTTTCGGCTCCCACGGCACTCAGCAGGCTGACACCGGATCAAGATCGGGGTCCGCATGCGCAGTTCCTGGGCCTGCAGGCGACAGTCGGGTGCCTCGAATCGTTCATCTAATGCAACCCGCTATCCTTTCAGTCAAATCCGAGATGGATGTGGTCAAGATGGTCAGCGTCGGTGAACCCTCCGGGGAAATAGAGGTTGGAAAAGGGATGCCCAACCTCGCTGGGGCGAAGCTGACCTTCCAGGCGGGCCAGGAATCCGACGACCTGGCGTGCGGGCAAGCTCGAGCTACTGACGGGCGACCCATCGACAAAGAAGATGTCAACAGCCCGACCGTAGTAGTGATTAGAGATACTCCCGGAACGAGTCCGCGTCGAGTGCCCCGCCTTCAAAACAGTGACACCGATTGGGTAGCGACGCGAGATCGCGTCTAGGAGAGCGTTGACCCTGGAATCAACGAGGCCGGCCTCAAGGTCCGCACGTGCACTCGAGGTGAGTGTGATGCGCGGGTTGTCGAGCAAGTCGCCGGGGGCGGCCTTTGCGAGGCCCGTCCCGAACGCTGCTACTCCGTAGGACGTAGCTAGGTCAAGGATCTCCGCGACGTACTGATCCGAGTGGTTGTAGTTCCAGATCGCATCGGCAAGACGCGCTGGATCACCACCACCGTTCTCACACAACATAAAGGCGGCGCTGAAGATAGCGTCCCTCACATTGTCTGTGTCTGCGAGTCCGTCACCATTTCCGTCTGTGCCATACGCATCCCAGGTCGACGGCATGAACTGCATCGGACCTCGAGCTCCCTTGGGTGATGTGGCTGCCCCTCGACCGAAGTCCGTCTCGACCTTGTGGATGGCCGCCAATACCGTCCAGTCCAACCCCTCACACGTGCTGGCGGCAGACATGTAGATGAGGAGCAGGCCGGCGCGAATCTCATTCAACGCTCTGTCAGATGGCGCCACGTCCTCGCCGGCGATCGCGATCAGCGCTCCCATGAACAGGATGGGCAGTAATAGAAGCAGCGCGAGAACGATGGCAACAGCCGGACGCTTCACCAGCTACGCCTGCGACAAGGACTTCTCATTGAACCAAGGTCGCAGTCGGATACGAGCTGCCGGTAGGTGGCCGTAGACCAACACTCCCTCGCCAGGACGGATCGAACGCAGCACGTGAGCGGGCGCGATGCTCCTCATGGCCATGGACTCCGTCGTCGACCGGGGGCCTTGGGCGCTGCGCGTTATCGAGGACTGCATCACCTCTTCGTCGCCCAACAGCCGTGACGCGTACTCCAGGGTCTGTGTGTCCGATATTCCCGACAGCACGATCTTCGCCCGGTGGTTGTTCACCACCGTCTGAGCCCGCTCGCCATAGCGCGTCGATAACTGAGCTAGATCCTGGAACACGCTCACCAGCTGGATGCCGTGGCTCGCCGCCGTCGAGGCGAGGGTGTCGAGGTCACGAAGCGGAGCGATGTTGGCAGCTTCATCCAGCACGACCAACAGTGGAGGGTCAAGAGGCCTGCCGGTTCTCGAGGAAAGCTCGAAGGCGTAGTTGATCACTGTCTGCAGCAGCGTCTCGAACAGTGGCCGGAGGCGTCTCTGTTCGTGCGAGGGAGAGACGATGTACAGGGTCCTGGAGCTGCCATCTAAGAGGACTTCCGGCGAGATGTCGCAGCTCGCCGCGGACCTGGCGACGACCGGGTCCTCATAGGCGTTCAGCACCGTCTCGACCGTCGTATAGACCGAGCTCTTCTGACGCTGCTCGCGTTTCCACGAGGCCATCGCAGCATCAAGAGCTTCCGGAACCCCTGCCGCCTGGAGAGCTTCCCTGACCTCTTTCTCTTCCTGGGTATTCACCCAGCGAACGACGTCCGCCATGGTTCGCCCCGACTTGGCCGCAGCGAACAGATGGGGCCCCAGCAGCTTGGCCGACGCCGCGTACCAGAAGTCCGCGTCCGAGAGTCCAGAACCGTTGGTACGCGTTGCTCCGGCGAGCCACGACGCAGTCCGTTGGGCGCCCCTCCAGTCCCCGCACATCTCGAGCGGCGACCAGCGGCTTGTCGGGTACTCAGTTGAAGAGGTCGGGTCGTACACCCAAGCGTCGCCTCTGGAGGAGCGTTGGGAGATCGTGTCCCTCAGCAGGTCCGTCTTCACGCTGGTGGCGAGGACGGGCCCCTGCCACTCGAGGATCGACGGGATCGCGAACCCGGTCGTCTTCATCGATTGCGTCGGCCCCAAGACGATCACGCTCTGACGCTCCTCGGCAGCGATCAGCTTCGAACCCACGCGCCCCAGTACGAGGCGCGCGCGCGTAGGTCCTGACACCACGAGGGAACGTAGGTCGGCGGGCGTTGCCCACTTCGAGCCAGTAGCGGAGGTAGGCGCTCCCAGGAAGCGGCGAAAGAGTCGCCACGCAGCGACACACAGTATGCCGGCCGCCACAACGAAAGTGGTGAGTACCCCATAGAAGAGGACGGGTCCCGGCATCACAGATCGCCCTCGCCGCGGCCACGCTTGACCAGGGTCGCCAGGCGTTTCCGTTAAACGAGCGAGGACTCGTCCCATCTGCGATAGCGACCCGCCCGGCCACTTTCCCGAGCTGAGATAGCCGGCCACCTCGCCTGCCGCCCACAGGACCAGCCCGATCCCGAGGACGGCCAGCACCGCTATGAGCAGGAAGTTCTCCCAGACCTCGGGGCGTTGCTGGCGACCGGGACGAGCTGTGTAAGTGCTCACGCGCTCGCCGGCCTGAGCATCCGGGCGTCTGTGTCGACGAGGGCCCGCTCGGTGCGGCCGAGTCGATGCCACACAAGGAAGGAACGCTCCCCCACCTTCCACAGAGCGATCCCGCGTTCGAGCTGTGGAAGCAGAGCTGCTTCGGTATCGGTCAGTCCGAGGAGGTCGCGCGTCGCCGTGATCTCGCCATGAGGCTGGGCGTAGACGACCTTGGTCTCCGTGTCCGAAAGAAGACCTCGGGCCACCCGCTCCTGCTGGCTTCCTTGCGCTCCTGTCGCCGAGAGATCAGAGAAACGATGCATCACTGCGATGTTCTGGAGGCCACGAGCCCGCGACAGCTTGAAGCTCGCCTGCAACCACTTGGCGATCCCGAGGTTCGCAAGGATCGCCCACGCCTCGTCGACGACGAAGATCGTCTTCCGCGAGGCATCGCGTGCCAACAACCCCTGCAGCCACGCTGCAGCACACGTCATCAGGATGCCGAGGGCGTCGGAGTCATACACGGCGGAGAGGTCGAGCACGACCATCGGCGCCTCGAGATCGACCGAAGCCGACGTTGCGTCATCGAACATGCCTCGCAGGTCCCCCGAGACCAGTCGGCGGAGCTCGAACGCCGCTTCTCGGCCCCATTCCGTCAGGGCAGCGCGATCCGCCGCGATTGCCGCCGCCGCTTCCTCGGTAGGGTTGAGCAGACAATCGACGACCAGCGGGATCGTGGCTTCCCCCAACCGCTGGACGGCCTCATTGAGAGCACGTTCCAAAGCAGTGCGCTCGAAGGGTTTCAGTGAGCGATCTAGGGCAGCGGCGGAGATCGCATATAGCAGGCGAAGTTGCTCCTCTTGCGCGATGCGCCGGTCCAGGGGGTTCAGTTTGGTCGCACCGCGTGGAGACAGCCGGATCGCTTCGGCCCCGCACGCGTGGGCGAGAGCTCCGTATTCGCCTTTGGGGTCCATCACGACGATGCGACGCCCAAAGGTCATCTGACGCAGAGCAAAGCTCTTCACAAGTGCCGACTTACCGCGTCCAAGCTGACCCGCGACCACCATGTTCGGAGACGTGATGACACCTTCTTCATAGAGTTCGAAAGCGTCATAGGTGAACGCTCCTCCGAAGAGGTCGCGCCCTATGTACGCGCCTCGCCCGCCGAAGCCGCCCTCGGACACGAACGGATAGGCCGCCTGCAGGTGGGCGGTTGTCAGACGGTGGGCGGGAAGTCCCCTCACCTGAGTCCTCGACATAGAGGCAGCGTGTAAGTAAATGCGATGTCCTGCTCGCCACTGAGCCGCCGAAGATCGAGGAACGAGCGACCCGCCGCCTCCTCGACCTCGCCGCACGCGCGTTCAAGCTCCTCTGGATCTGTCGCAGTCACGGTCACGAACCCAGCGAACCGATAGAAGGCATGTCCGTCGCCCAAGTCGCGTTCGTGGCTGGCGAGTGCCTCTTGCTCGCGCAATCGCCGCGCTGTGGTGACGAAACCAGCGCGATTTCGCAGCTCCTCATCAGCGGCTGCGGAAGTGCGCGCGGATTCCACGCTGCGGATGGCCTTGAGCGCGCTGACCGGCTCCATAGTGAGAGAAACTGTCCGCATCCGCTCGGTGCGAAGCATCAGCGGCGCTAGGAAGTCCGGGTCAGCGTCAATACGAGGCCACTCCGCTATCCAGTAGGTGCGGTGCCACGCGCCGTCGGATCGGTACGCGGACCAGGATGTCTCCGTGGCCATCGGCGCGGCGTTGGCTATAGAGGTCCCGTCCCGTCCCGGAGCGCGACTACCCACACGCGCGAGCGACTCACGGCAAGCCGGATCGAACCCCGTACGTATCGCGCGCGCCACCAACCGAGGAGTAAGAGCACCGTCAACAGTTACCTCCGCGCTCACTAGCTTTGTCGAAAGAGCGGCGAGTTCCCGTCTCAAGATTTCACACGCCCCCTCATCTCCTCCGCCCGCGGTCTTCACTGCGCGAGCCGACCGACCAGCATGGATCTGTAGGGTGACGAACGTCTCGTGCTGTTGCGTCACCGGTCCGGCCTCGTCGACCACCTCTAGGTAGGAGCGAGCGATCAATGAGTCGACGGGAACCGCAAGGTTCTCCTTGAG
>JACDBF010000133.1 GCA_013695055.1 Actinomycetota bacterium | reverse complement strand
GCCTCAAGCGCGTCACCTCGATGTGGCGCAGCGCAAACGACCACGACGGTGGGCTCTCCGACATCGCAGGCACCGGATCGGTGAACGGCGACAACCCGCTCGAGGCGCCACTTCTTGGCGGCGTCCTCGGCGATGCTCGCGAGCCGTTCTTCTGCGAGTGCGGGATGAGCTTCGTATTCGAGCCGAACGACCGGCGCCTTTTCCCTACCCGGGACCGCTGCGGACGCGCGAACGGTCCCGACGAAGATACCCAGGCCCCCGGCTTCGGGCGAAGAAGCCTGCCCGATCAGCGCTGCGACATCGAGCGGGTCGGCGGTGACGGCGGTGATCACCCGAGATCCTGGTGGACCCATGGTCGTCATGAGGGCCATAGTCTCACGCACGGATCCACCCCCGCCGCTCGGCGAAGGCGTTGCCTGGTCGGGTGGGTGCGCTTATCCTTCGCGCCGTGAAGATGCCGTGAAGATTCTGGTGTTGGGAGGCGATGGCTACCTCGGGTGGCCGACCGCTATGCACCTTTCGGCCGCCGGCCATGTCATCGGAGTCGCCGACAACTTCCTGAGGCGACAGATGGTGATGGAGGTCGGCTCGGGCTCGTTGACTCCGGTGCAGACCCTGCACGAGCGCGTGCGTGCGTGGCGGGACCTGTCCGGTACCGAGCTGGACCTGTTCGTTGGCAATCTCGTCGACGCGGCTTTCGTCGAGGACATCTTCAAGTCCTTCCGTCCAGACGCGGTGATCCACTACGCCGAGCAACCGAGCGCGCCTTATTCGATGATTGATCGCAAGCACGCGGTCGGAACCACAAGGAACAATGTCGAGGGAACTCTCAACGTCTTGTATGCCCTGCGGGATATAGCGCCCGAGACCCATCTCGTGAAGCTCGGCACGATGGGGGAGTATGGAACTCCCGATATCGATATAGAAGAGGGTTACATCGAGATCGCCCATAAGGGGAGAAAGGACACCCTTCCTTTCCCGAAGCTGCCGGGGTCGATGTATCACCTATCTAAGGTTCACGACTCCCACAACCTTCACTTTGCTTGCCGCATCTGGGGTCTGCGAGCGACCGACTTGAATCAAGGCGTGGTCTACGGCATCCGCACGGAGGAAACGGAGCTAGACGAACGCCTCTGCACGCGCTTTGACTACGACGAGGTGTTCGGAACGGTTCTGAACCGCTTCTGCGTCCAAGCCGTTGTCGGGCATCCTTTGACCGTTTACGGAAAAGGGGGCCAGACGCGCGGTTTCCTCAACATCATCGACACCCTTCAATGCGTCCGGCTCGCGGTCGAGCATCCGGCTGAGCGAGGCGAGTTCAGGGTCTTCAATCAGTTCACCGAGCAGTTCTCGGTTAGAGATCTCGCGACGGTGGTCGCGAGGACGGCTGAGGATCTCGGGATCAATGTTGTTACAGAGCACGTGCCGGATCCTCGCATCGAGGCCGAGGAGCATCACTACCACGCCACTCATACCAAGCTGCTCGAGCTGGGCCTGCGGCCGCACCTCTTGACTGGCGAGGTCGTAGGCCACCTCATTCAGACGGTGCAGCGCCACAAGGACCGGATCCTCAGGGATCCCATCATGCCCAAGACCAAATGGGATCCGCGCTCGTAAGGATCTCCGAGCGCGGCTCGAATGCTCTCAAGATCCTTAGATTTTCAGGCCGCGGCCAGGCCGCGCGATATCCGCAAACCCGGAAATGACGGCAAACAACGAGGCAGCTATAAACTCAGGTCAAAGCGCAATTGGGAAGGTTTCACCTGGTCGTTGGCTTCGTTTGAATCGTTCCAATAATCCGTCGGTTGCTGGTTGGAGTCCACCCGGTCACCATCTCCAAAACTGACAGAGACGGTTGATACTTGGGTCTCCACTAGCTCGAAGGAGGTCGGGTGTCAGAACAGGAGCTCAGGAGACAAGCTCAACGTCGGCTGGCGATCATTCGCCACGCTCGGAAGTGACCGGAAACGTCGCCAGGACATGCCCTTACTTCGGCATCAGCCGAGACCTACTACCGGTGGTATCGGCGTTACCAAGAGTTGGGAATCGCTGGTCTTTCGGATCGGTCGAAGCGTCCGCCGGTGAGTCCCCGAGCGACCCGAAGCGAGGTGGTGGGAAAGATCGTCTACCTGCGCCAGAGCTATCACTTCGGGGCGCGGAATCCGTCACACCGTCCTTCATCATGATCAGTGGCCTCCAATTACCATCAGAAAGGAGAAGGCCTGACCGAGCAGGTCTCGGGGTCTGAGCCCATCGAAATCGTGGGAGTCATCGCCGAGGAGGTCCCGGGTTCGTCCGGCGGCCGTCGCGCACAAGGCCCAGGGCAGGAGTCCGTCTGAGCGCGATTCGCTGTTGGGAGATCTAGAGCTCGGATGTCCTCCCATCTGGGCATGAACGGTGCTGGCGGAAGGCTCGCCGATCCCTCCCTGACTCCTGAGCGTCGGAAGCGAGAGTGTTTTAGAAAAGACTAAGGTTAAAATTAGGCTTATCTTGACTAAGCAGAGTATCGCGCCTAATGTTTCTTCATGATGGGTGAACGGGCATCTCGAGCTGTTCTGGCCTACCTGAAGGCTCTGTATCTGCTCGCCGAAGAATCTTCCGGGAGCGGCGTGGGTGCGCCGCCGGGCTTGGCTCAGCGGGTGTCGACCTCGGCGATAGCGGCGCGCATGGGTGTCTCTGCCCCCTCTGCGACCAACATGCTGAAGCGACTGGCCGCCCGCGACCTGGTGACCTACGAGCCATACAAGGGAGGCTCCCTAACTCAGAAAGGTCGCGAGGTGGCGCTCGAAATCGTGCGACACCACCGACTGCTTGAGACCTACTTGGTCGGGGCACTCGGCGTCCCCTGGGATGAGGCCCACGCCGAAGCGGAGGCGCTCGAGGGCGATCTGTCAGAGACTCTCGAGGAGCGCATCTCCGCCGCCCTCGGAGATCCTCAATTCGACCCGCACGGGCACCCAATCCCGGCCAAGAACGGAGCGATGCCGAAAACGTCGAGGTCGCGGCGATCCCTATGGGATGTCGGCGACGGCGAGGCGGCGCTGATCGAGCAGGTGCCCGACTCGCATCCCGACGCCCTTCGCTACCTGGCCGAAGTGGGCGTCCTTCCGAGAGCGTCGGTCACGGTGGAGAGCCGCGGGCCGATCGGCGGACCGTTGTTCGTGCGCATCAAAGACGACAAGGAGACGGCGCCGATGGCGCTGTCCAAGGAGATCGCGGAGGCGATATGGGTCCAATAGAGCGATCGTTCGCAAGTCACAGGAAGTCGGGTCGCATCGATCGGCGTAGGTTCCTTCGGCGCCTGGGCGCAACCTCGGCGCTCGGGGGAGCAGCGGTTCTGGGTGGCCACGAGGTCCTGCACGGCGCTGGTCTACTCGCCCACGCGCAGGCCCAGGAAGACAGTGGAGGTCAGGGCGGCCACGGCAACAACGGGCACCTGGGTGGCACCGTGGGGCAAGTCGACAATGCCCGCAACGGCTTCGACCCCCACGAGATCCTGACCGATTTCGACGGTGGTGAGGTGTCCAAGGACAGCAGCGGGCGCACCGTGCGCGAGTACGAGTTCGTGACCATCGACAAGGAGATCGAGGTTGCGCCGGGCGTGTTCTTCCCCGCCTGGACCTACAACGGGCGGGTGCCGGGCCCAACAATCCGGGCCACTGAGGGCGACCGGCTCCGGGTCAAGCTGGTCAACGCCTCAGCGCACCCTCACACCATTCACTTCCATGGATTCCACTCGGCTTCAGTGGACGGCATCCCCGGAGCGGGAGAGGCGCTGCCGGGAGAGAGCTTCACCTACGACTTCATTGCGGAGCCGTTCGGCACGCACCTCTATCACTGCCACTCGTTGCCGCTGGTGCAACACATTCACCGGGGTCTCTACGGCGCCTTCATCGTCGATCCCAAACAGGGCCGACCCGAAGCCCACGAGATGGTCATGGTGATGAACGGCTTCGACACCAACTTCGATGGCGAAAACGAGGTCTACGCGCTCAACACAGTCGCGTTCGCCTACTCCAAGAAGCCGATTGAGATCAACGCCGGCGAGCTGCAGCGGGCCCACGTCATCAACGTTACCGAGTTCGATCCGCTCAACTCGATACACATCCATGCGAACTTCTTCAACCTCTACCGTACGGGCACGTCGCTCGAACCCGACGAGTTCACCGACACGATCTCCATGGGTCAGGCCGAACGGCACATGATCGAGTTCACCTACGATCAACCCGGCCACTTCATCTTCCACGCGCACGTTACCGAGTTCATCGATCTGGGCTGGCTGAGCGCATTCGAGGTGGTCTGAGTGGCTACCTCTGCGACGACATCGCGAGATAGGCGCGTTCCCGGGTGGCTCGGCTGGCTGCTGCCGGTCGTGGCCATCGCCGCGCTCGTTGCCCTCTTTCTGATCTTCAATCCGATTGGGAGCTTGCGTGAGGTGCCCCCCGTCGAGGTGGTGGCCGTGGAGCGCACCGTGCTCAGCGAGGATGAGATCACGCTCGAGCTGCGCAACGACGGTCCCGATCCCGTCACCATCGCCCAGGTGCTCGTCAACGACGCCTACTCGAGCTACGAGATCACCGATCAGACTCTGGATCGACTGGAGACCGCAACCCTGCGTGTCACATATCCGTGGGAGGAAGGGCTACCGCTCGGCATAGCGATGGTCACTTCCACGGGCGTGACTATCGAGCACGAGATCGAGGCGGCTGCGCTCACCCCTGAGACAGACGGCTCTACGATCGCCATCTATGCCCTGCTGGGCATCTACATCGGGGTCATCCCGGTCGCCATCGGACTGTTCTGGTATCCGTCGCTGCGACGCGCATCGAAGCGCTGGATCGGCTTCTTTCTCGCCTTCACCGTGGGCTTGCTCGGCTTTCTGCTCGTCGATACCGTCGCCGAAGGCCTCGAACTCGCCGGCGCCACGCCCGCGGCGCTCGATGGCTTGGCGCTGTTCGCCCTTGGGGCGGTGGGAGCGGTGGCCGGCCTGTCCGCCTTCGGACAGTTCCTCGAGCGAAGCACTGCGCAATCTGTCGAGCAGAGGGGGGCAAGTCCCATCGGCGGTCTCGTCCTCGCGTATCTGATCGCCACTGGGATCGGACTGCACAACCTCGGCGAAGGCCTTGCTGTCGGCGCCGCGTTGGCGGGCGGAGAGATTGCCCTGGGCACCTTTCTGATCCTCGGCTTCGCAATCCACAACACGACCGAGGGACTTGCAATCGTGGCCCCGCTTGGATCGGAGGTAAAGCGTCCTTCCCTATGGCACTTCGTTGCACTCGGTACCGTGGCCGGCGCGCCGACCATATTGGGAGCCTGGGCCGGCGGCTTTGCGTTTGCGCCAGCGTGGGCCGCGCTCGCGTTCGGGGTCGCTGCGGGGGCTATTGCCCAGGTGGTGTGGCAGATCGTGCGAGGCATGTCGCGCGACCATGGGCTGGCCTCAGGCCTCGGCGCTTTGGGCCTCATGGCCGGGCTCGTGTTCATGTATGTCACCGGGCTGCTGACTGCTTGAGCGCATTCAAGAACCCGCGAGCTGTCGCTATGGTGGTAATCGGCCTCGCAGTCGGGGGGTGCTCGGGAGGCGACGGCAACACCGTGACGATGGAGTCCGGCCGCCGCTTCGAGCCGGGGATGCTAACCATCTCGGCGGGCGAGACCGTGTCCTTCGCCAGCGAGTCCGAGGAGGCTCACAGCGTCACCGCTTACGAGGACGGTCTTCCGGAGAGTGCCTCGTACTTCGCCAGCGGGGGATTTGAAACTGAGGGCGAGGCCCGTGACGACGTCGCTGGTGGCCTGCTGTCGCAGGGACAGAGCTTCGAGGTGAAGTTCGACGTGCCTGGCACCTATCGGTATTTCTGTCTCCCACACGAGGACCAGGGCATGACCGGCCGCATCGTTGTCGAGGAATGACCCTCCGGAGCAACGGGGCGCAGTGGAGATAGAGCAGTCTGCTTCGTCCCCGAGAAGTTTACGAAGAGTCCATCCGAGTGAGGAGATTGACCAATTCGGGGCCCGCAGTACTCGGCGGAGAGCGACTATCTACGCGTGTATATGACTCAGGTCCGCCGCAAGCTCTAACCCGATGCCTCCCACCCTCGTTACGATGCCGAACACCAGACACAGGTTGACGTTGGTCCGGAAGGTGAGAGCGAGGGCGACTACTTTGTTCTTAGCGACGACCCCGTCTACAACCGTGCCGGTACTAAGCAGGTCGGCGTTTCTCGAGGTGACTGTGTTGAAACGACTGCCGATTTCACCGCCCCATGTCGCAACTTTCGAATGCGACGTGACCTTCGAACTTGGCGAGGGACTCATTACCGTTGAAGGTCCGATTACGTTCTCCGAGGAGAACTTCGACCCGACCCAGGAGCTCGCGATTACCGGTGGCACCGGGCAGTACAAGACAGCACACGGTGTTTTGCGCCTGGACTTCTCCAGTGACGAAGGCGCAACCTTCACCTTCAGACTCCTTCTGTAAGTTCCCGCCGCGCACGCCCGAAGGGGTCGGCCTCCGGGTTCGGCCCCCTCTTTGCTGACCGCTCCACTAGGCAAGAGAGAGCGTTTGAGCGACGCTCTCTGCAACCCTTGATACCCGACCTCCCGAGTCAAACTGACTCACGCCGGAGGTCGATCTGGAGGTGAAACGATCGAATGGCCTCACCGGAGCGCCGCTCTTCGCGCCCCGCTCGGCGGGTTCCTTCCTATGAGTGCTGTTCGAGATAGTCGATGTATAGAGGCCGCAGGGCTTCGGCGACATCTCCTTCGCCGGAGTGCACGAGATCACTCAGCAGAGAGGTGAGGCTCACTACGTCGGCCCCGGATCGCTCGAGGTGCCCAGAGGCCGCTTCGGCAACGGGGATGGCCCTGGCCACGGACCATAGAAAGCCGGCGTCCAGTCGATGCCGAGCTGTATCCATGGCGCGGTCGTGAAGCTCTTTGGACGACAGCCTTTCGAGCTCATTTCTCTCCATGTCCTGGCGACTCTAGCCGGGCCCGACCGCGGAGGGGGAATCGGTCTTTGACGGAGGAAGAGTGAAGTCATAGGCGCGGCCGACCTCGTCGAAGCCGAGCTTGGTGTAGAGGTGCTTGGGCCAGTCGTCGTCATCGGCGAGCAGGAACACGAAATCGTGACCGGCTCGGTTCGCCTCGTTGAGAGCCCGCAAGACGACGGCCCGGGCGAGACCCAGGCCGCGATGCTCTTCCAAGGTGATGACGGCCTCTATCTGCGCGGTCGAACCGTCACTGTAGAGCTCGCACATGGAGGCGACTCTTCCGTCGACGCGCGCGCCGAAGAAGCGCGCTCGGACCGCATCCACTACCACCTCGGCTTGGTCGCGCAGTTGCTCGATCGAGATCTCATCCTTTGCAATGGACGGGTCTTGCCGCAAGAATCTCTCGCGCACCAGCTTTGCCTCGGCGAGGGAAAGCTCGTCGGCCGACTGCTCCGGGCGACGGTCTGGGGGCCGGTGGTGCGCCAGCATAAGCAGTCGAGCGACCTGCCAGCCGACCCCCTTGAACTCCGGAGCCAAGCGACTTCCGAGCTCTTCATCGTCGATGACTACCTTGCGGTGGGCGAGGCCGGCGGCGCTCTGCACACGGTCCGCCTCCCCGACAAGCTCCTCGGCCGTGACGTCGGGGGCCCCCTCGACTCGCAGGTAGTTCAGATCCCATACCCGGTGGAAGCGAGGATGAGAGAAGACCGTGCCCCATTCAAAGCTTTCTCGATGTGCGCTGGTTCCTTCTTCGAGCGCTTGCAGAAAATCGATGATGCGCTCCCGCTCGTTCATTGGTCTCCCTCGATCGCCGCTATGAGCGAATCGGCTACCTCTTCCGTTGTGGATGGCTTCCCCTCAGGCCTCATGTCGGCCGTCTTTACCCGACCCTCTTCGAGTGACCGGCGCAGGGCGCGCATGAGGCGCTCCGCCGCCCCTGCGCGGTTGAGGTGGCGCAGCATGAGCTCCGCCGACAGGATCATGGCTATCGGATTCGCAAGTCCTTTCCCCGCGATGTCGGGGGCTGAGCCGTGCGTGGGCTCGAAGACCGCGTGCTCCCTGCCGAAATTCATCCCCGGAGCGAAGCCGAGGCCCCCGATCAGGCCCGCGCACAGGTCAGAGATGATGTCACCGTACAGATTGGGCAGGACGATCACGTCGAGATCGTCCGGTTGCGACGCAAGCCTCATCGCCAGCTCGTCAACCTGAACGGCTTCGAAGCCGACGTCTCGATAGCTCTCAGTTATCTGCAACCCGGTATCGAGCCACAATCCGTCGGAGAACTTCATTATGTTCGCCTTATGACCCAGAGTGACCTTGCGTCTCCTGTTGGTCTTTGCGTAGTCGAAAGCGAACCTCACGATCTCCTTTGTCGCCGTGACCGAGATCGGCTTGACCGACACGCCTGCATCTCTGGCCAGTGCATAGCCATATATGTACTTGAGGTGACCGCGCAGCTTAACGATTTCCTTCGATCCCATTTCGAATTCGATACCCTCATACAGGTCCTCGGTGTTCTCGCGCACAACCACGAGGTCAAGGGAAGGAAAGCGCGAGGGAACCGCAGGCAAGAGCTTGCAGGGACGCACGCTCGCGAAGAGATCGAGCTCTTGGCGAAGGGCGACGTTGACCGACCGAAAACCAGTTCCCACCGGAGTCGTCACCGGGCCCTTTAGAGCAACTTTGTTGCGTCTTATCGATTCGAGCACCTGCGGCGGCAGAGGATTGCCGTGGGCCTCAACCGCGCCGGCGCCCGCCTGGCACTCCTCCCAGTCGATGTCCACGCCGAGCGCGTCCACTACCCGGCGGGTGGCGGCCCCCACCTCGGGGCCGATCCCGTCTCCTTCGATGAAAGTCACGGTGGTCATGAACGGTGAGGATATTCGTCGCGAGCCGTGCAACTTTTGATCTCACTTGTGCGTCCTATGTATGCCCAGTCATAATGGGCTCACAATGGGCGGGCTCGCCTGAGGCGAACCCTTGCTGGGGGAGGAACAGATGCGCACGCATCATTCGGGTTCGTGGGCAAGGCGCGGAGCGACTGCGGGCGTGGCCCTCACCCTGCTTGCGAGCTTAACGGCGTCCCCCGCCGGAGGTGCTCCCGGCGACTGCCCCTCGATCATGCCGGTGGCGGACGTGCGGGCCGGGATGATGGGCACCGGTCTCACGGTGTCAAAGGGCACGACCCCCGATGAGTTCGATGCTGAGATCCTGGGCGTCTACCCGGATGCGATTCTTCCGGGCCGGGATCTGGTGATCGCCGAGGTGCATAGCCCCGCGATCGATCAGGTCGGCGGCGTATGGGCCGGCATGTCGGGATCGCCCGTCTACGTTACCGACGGAGGAGAGGAAAAGCTGGTTGGAGCGGTCGCCTGGAGCTTCAGCTTCGGGCCGTCGCATGTGATCGGGCTAACGGCGGCAGAGGACATGGCCGCGATCCTCGACTACGCGTCCGGCTCGGCAGCGGCGCAGCGAGCGCTCCCCTCGAAGGTGCGCCTAACCTCCAGCATGAAGCGGACCGTGGCGCGCGCCACGGGCCGCTCCTCCGAGGAGATGGCCGACTCGTTCACGCGTCTAAAAACCCCGGTCAGCGTATCGGGGGGAAGCACTAGGGCGCTTCAGAGGCTTCAGAAGATGATGAACCGCAGGGGCTTTGCGGTGCATCTCTACTCGGGCGCGTCGGCCAGCGCAGAAGCCGCCGCGGATGCATCGGACATCCAGCCGGGCGGCAACTTTGCAGCCGCCTTCTCCTATGGAGACATCACTTATGCGGGCATCGGCACGACGACGTTCATATGCGACGGCTTTGCGGTCGCCTTTGGTCATCCCTTCTCGTTCGAGGGAAAGACGACGCTTGGAGCGAACGCGGCCAACGCCCTCACCGTGGTTCCCGATCCGGTCTTTGGAGGTTTCAAGCTTGCAACCGTGGAGGGCAACGTTGGCACGGTCGATCAGGACCGCTTCGCCGGGATAAGAGCCGATCTCGGACAGCCCCTCACCACGATTCCGATCGACTCGACGACGATCGCCCAGAACACGGGCAGAACCGACGAGGGTCACACGGACGCGGTCGTCTCCGAAGTGGTGCCGTTCATCTCCTGGTATCACGAGTACCTGGGCGTCATCAGCGCGATGGATCAGTACAGCGAGGGCAGCGGGGAGATCCGATGGACGGTCACGGGAACCAGGGCCGACGGATCGCCTTGGGAGGTTCATCGCTCCAACCTTGCATCCAGCACCTACGATCTCCCGTTCGAGATCACCCACGAGTATCTGCACATGATCGACAGGCTCTATTACCAGGGCTACGAGGACATCGAGTTCACCGGCGTGGACTTCGAGGAAGTGACGGTGAGGGACACCGTCAAGCAATACAAGATCTCAAAGGTGCTGGTGTCCGTTGACGGCAGCCGCTTCGAGAAGACGCGCCGCATCCGCGTCCATCCCGGCGACAGGATCGATCTGCGGGCCATCCTCAACCCCTACGACGAAGGCCTTGATCAAGAGATCAGAACGCTGTCGGTGCGCGTCCCGCGCGACGCTCACAAGAGCGGAGAGATACGCGTCTTTGGAGGATCGGGTCATCACCCCGGAATCGTCGGCAAGGCGACATCGTTCGACGATTTGCTGGACAAGATGGCGAACGAGGCCACCAACGATCGCCTCGGCGTGAACCTGCGCCTCGGCCGCAGAATCAAAGCCGATGATGCAACGACGCTCGACCAGGTCGTGGCCGGCGGCCGCTCCATCTCGGTGCGGTTGCCCGGCGGACGGCGTGGCGTAAAAGGGGAGGGTTCCCCAGTCCAATAGCGCCTACCCGGTCATACGGATTAGGCGTCCACGGAGTCGTCTGATATCTCGTCGACCACGTGCGTCCCGGCGCGGCCGGCGAGGGCTTTCTCGAAGCATTCAGGTGACGTGATGATGGCTCTCTTCCCGCCCCCCTCGATGAAAGAGATGACGGCCCGGACCTTCGGGCCCATCGAGCCGGGCGGGAAGTGGCCTTCTGAATCGAAGTGCCCCAGAGATGCGGCGCTTACCTCGTCGAGCGCCTCCTCGTCGGGCTTTCCAAATCTCAAGCTGACGCGATCGACCTCGGTAAGGACGGCGAAGGTCGATGCCCCCAGGCCCGACGCGAGCAAGGCCGAGGCAGAGTCCTTGTCGATCACCGCTTCGGCCCCCTTTAGCGCGCCGGACGTATCGCTCACGACGGGGATGCCCCCGCCCCCGCAGGCGATTACGAGAACGCCCGCTCGCACGAGCTCTTCGATGACGGGCTGCTCGAGGATCTCACGGGGCTGTGGCGAAGCGATGACCCGTCGCCACCCGCGACCTTGTGTGTCTTTCTTCATCGCCCATCCGTGCTTGCGAAGCTCGGAGACTTCCTCTTGGGGGTAGAAGCGCCCTATCGGTTTAGTTGGGTCGTCGAACGCGGGATCGTCGTCATCTACCAGCACCTGAGTGATGACCGTCGCAACCGGAATCTGAATCCCGGACTCCCATAGCGCGTTGGCGAGGCACTGTTGAATCATGTAGCCCATCGCGCCTTGCGTGTCGGCCACGGCCGAGTCGATCGGGAGCCTCGGCAGCTCGCCGGCTTCGGCGGCGAGATCCGACCGCAACAGGATATTCCCGACTTGGGGGCCGTTGCCGTGAGTGATGACCATGCGGCGGTCCCCCGACGCGATCACCGGCAGGAGGTGATCAACCGTGGCCCTCATGCGTTCGAACTGGGCGGCTACCGACGGTTTGTCGCCGGCTCGGGAGATGGCGTTTCCGCCCAGAGCCACCACGAGAGGGGCCGAGTCCTCGGCCGCCTCATCGTTGATTGCCTCACTCCTCATCCGGAAATCCTAGTGCCACCGCGCGCAAGAAAGGCGGCGCGGCCTTGCGACCGGGAGCGCGCTTGAAGTTCAAGGCTCTCACAATGGCTGCTATGACTTCCAACCGTATGCGTCGCCTTGCCATCGGCCTCGGCGTCATACCGATTATCGGCGCTGTTGTCTTGTTCGGAATCGTGCAACGGGAGCCGGAGAGAGCGCGCCGGTTAGAGACGACGGTGGGGCTGCCGGCGCCGGTCGTCGTGGTCCCCGGTTACAACGGGACAACCGACACCGTCTCGGCCATCGCCGCGCGGCTGCGCGCGGAGGGACGCATGGTCGTGCCGGTAAGGCTCCCGGACTTGGGCCGTGGGAGCATCGCCCGCTCGGCGGCCTATTTGAGGACCGTCGTCGAGGATCTCGGTTCGTCTCCAGTCGACATCGTAGGCTTCTCGGCAGGAGGAGTCGTCGTGAGGGCGTTTCTAGGCGCGAACGCGGACCGCCTCCCGGTTCGTCGCGTCGTGCTCTTGGGAGCGCCCAATCACGGAGCCCAAATCGCATCCGTTGCCGCTGAGCTGAACCCGTCTCTGTGCACGGGTGCGTGCCGGCAGCTTCGGCCGGGGTCGGCCTTCTTGTCGGAGTTGAACTCGGGCGACGAGACTCCCGGAGACCCGCAGTACACGAGCATCTGGACCGAACGCGACCAACTCGTTACGCCCCCCGACTCCGCCCGGCTAGAAGGCGCGCGTAACGTGAGCTTGCAAGATGCGTGCGCGAACGCGCGCGCCGGCCACGGTGAGCTTCTCTTCGATCCTTTGGCTTTGGGATTGATGGCCCGGGCATTGAACGGCACCCTTCCCGACGGCGTCGCCGGCGCGTGCGAGGAGCTTCGGAAGGAGGAAGGCTCATGAGCTCTATCCGATCCCTACTTTGTGGAGACGGAGGGCTCCCGGCTTTGAGGATCCTCGATGCGCACGATGAGCAGGCCTGAGAGAACCGCAAGCCCCGCCGAGCTGAGACCCGCAAGAGTCATGCCCCCGGATTCGTAGAGAGCGAGCGCGACCACGGCGCCTCCGCCTCTCCCCAGAGCGATCGCCACGGACAGAAGAGAGAGCAGACGATCCCGGGACTCAACCGCCAGCTCGCTGACGAAGGGGATCGTTGCAACGATGGTCACCTCGAAAGCGACTATCCAAAGGCTCACGACGCAAAGCGCAAGCGCCAATGATGCCCCCACCGCCGCAAATGACAGGTACGCGAGAATCGAGACAGCGAGGCCGCTATAGATCATTAATTTCAAGCCGAGCCGGTCGGCTGTCGCGACCACGAGACCCTCGCCCGCGAGCTCGGCGACGACCACTACCACAGTGAACAATCCAATGCCGGTAACCGAGAGACCAAAGACCTCTTCCAGCCAGCGTCCGTACACGATGAACGGAATCTCGGCCGCCGCGCTCCAGAGAAGAACGCTTGCCAGCATTCGGGCCCGCGGCCCGGTCATCTCGAGCGGGCGCGCGACGTGGTGGTGAGGGACGTCGGAGGAGATACCGAGAAAGATGGCGACGGTACCAATCGCGGCGAAAATGGCTGTGAGCACGAAGGGCGCGCGCCACGATGTGAGCTCGATCAGCAAACCCGAAAGAGGCACGGTCGCCAAGAGAGCAACCGACCACGTCAGCTCGGTGATACCGAAGACCCTGCCGCGCTCCTGGTAAGGAACGCGGTCGCTGAACCAGGACTGCATGGACACGTCGAAGGTGGGCTTCGCGATGCCCACGAGCACGATGCCCACTCCCGCAATCATCAGAGAGCTCGCTCCCGCGCTGAGAGCGCATCCGACGGTGATCGACATCATGGCCGCGAGCATCAGCCGGCGTCGCCCCCATGCTTCTGCCGCGCGTGCAACGATAGGAGTAGTGACGCCGCCGAGGTTTCGCAAGGCGACGAGACTTGCGAGCGCGCCGATCGGTACTCCGAGACCTCGCGCGATGGCGGGAAGAAAGGGGTACACGATCCGCAAGCCGCCGTTGGCGCCTGTGCGGGCGACAAACACCGCAATCAGCGCGCGCCGCACCTCCGGAGACATCGCCGGATCGTACGATGACGGCCGGCGCACCACGTGCCCGCGCTTTCGATGCAGCCGGCACTCCATAGCCTTAACTTCTGTGACGAGCGTCACTGTCCTCGTCTCGCCGGCCGTGCACCGTCTCTCGAATGCGGACGCGCTCACTCCTTGCCTCTGCCTTGATCGCTGCGCTCTTCGGGCCTGCGGGACAGGCCGACGCGACCGCCGCGCCTTGGCTTGCACCTCCTTTGGACAGCACGATCTCCCGGTATTTCCAAGCCCCTGCCGGCGAGTGGGGCTCCGGCCACCGCGGGATCGACTATGTGGTGATGCCGGGCGCGCAAGTCCGCGCCGCGGCGCCGGGCATCGTCACGTTTGCGGGCCCCGTCGCGGGCGTTCTCGCCGTGACGATCGATCACACAGACGGTCTCGAGACGACCTATTCCCAGCTTTCAGAGATC
>JACDBF010000108.1 GCA_013695055.1 Actinomycetota bacterium | reverse complement strand
AGCCTGAGTAGCATCCGAACCACCAGGTAGGCGAGAGATAGAAGCATTGGCCTCCCTTGTCGATTGGCTATCGAGGAAGACTACGAGGCCTGGTCATGGGGGGAATCGAGTAAGTGCACCCTTCAGGATGATCTCACCCTGCGGCGAGGAGAAGACGAACTCACTCACCGGCGCGGCTCGCAAATGTTCGGAAAGCATCTCCACTAGGAACGGCGCGAGCGCGATGCTTCTGCCGACGGTCTTTAGCTGGTCCGTGTAATGCCAGTCGTGCCCGACCCTGTGAAGGGCTCCGACCACGAAGAGACGTCCACCAAGAAGGTCAAGACTTGTTCGCTTCATTCCCGCGAGTTCGCTCCAACGAAGCCCGAGGTAGGCGTCGGTGTAAATGAGGGTGCGGTAACGGGGATCGATGGCTTCCGCCAGGCAACCTACCTCGGCGGCGCTCAGATAGCGGGGTTCGGATCGGCACTGCCTGGGCAATGAGATGAGGTAGCAAGGAGACTGACGGATCAGTCCCTGCCGCACCGCCTCGCGCAGGATCCTGGCCAGGATCCGATAGGAGTCCCGGACGGTGCGCGGCGCATGCGTTTCCGTCAAGTCATCGACCCACATCTGGACCGATGGTCGGTCGATCTTGTTCAAGGGCAGGGATCCGAAGGCGGGCAGGATCTGCCTGCGCATGAATCCTGCAATCCGCTCACTCGTCGAGGAACGTAGGTTGAGCCTTCGCTCCATCAGGGAGGCGAACTCCTTCAGGAGGGTCTTGCCGGCGCGCGGATCGACCCAAAGGCCGAGGCCCAACTCATCCTCGACGGTCGCCCTGAATCGGCGGGCCTCGCTCAGACGATGGAACGTCTTCGATCGTTCTCTGCCTGCGGGATCGCGGTAGCGGACCCTGTAGCGTTTCTCCGCTCTCTTCTCGATATGAGCCATGGCTTCTCTCCTTCCGGTCGAACACTGCCAACAAGGATGCCGAGAAGAGGCCGCGGCGAGCCGCGAGCCCAGAATCCCTAAGAAGTGTTTGAGTGGGCTCGGGGCTTCGAGGGATACTTCGTGTGGAGGCGATAATGAAGACGGATCTGGCACAACTGCTGCAAGACAAGAGGGCGGAGATCCTCGAGGCCGCAGCCCGGAATGGAGCGAACGACATCCGGGTCTTCGGATCCATAGCTCGCGGCGATGCGCAAGATGAGAGCGACATCGATTTCCTGGTCGAGTTCGAGAAGGGGCGCAGCGCACTCGACGAGGTAGGCCTGATAGAGGAACTCGGGCAGTTGCTAGGGCGAAAGGTGCATGTCGTTACCCCTGGCGCACTTCATCGCGTCATCCGCGACAAGGTTCTTTCAGAAGCCATACCTCTGTGAACGAAAGAGACGAACTCTATCTCGTTCACATATCAGAGTGCATCGATCGGATCCGGAGATATACGGCCGCTGGACGTGACAACTTCCTCAACGACTCCAAGACCAGCGAGGCGGTCTTGCGGAGCCTCCAAACGCTGGCCGAGTCAACTATGCGGTTGTCCCAAGATGTCAAAACGCCGTATCCCGAGATCGAGTGGAGCAAGATCGCAGGTCTGAGAAACGTCCTGGTGCATGAATACCTCGGAGTCGACCTGGAACTCATCTGGGAAGTTGTTGCACAAGATCTCCCCCGGCTCGGGTCCGTGATCGGCGAGATCCTCGGGACCAAGGACGCCGACTGAGGCCGATCGACCGCCGATCTTCTCTTTATCGTCGGTGAGAACGTGAAGAAATCTCGTCCCTTTACGTCCGGTGGTTCATCGATAGCCGAGGCTGACCGCCCGTTTCCCGATATATACAGAGAACCATGGTTCGCAAACGACGGGGACGCCCTCAAGAGCCACCGGAGGACATCCTTCAAGTAGGGGAGGAGTTTTTCGGGCTCGACCGAGGAGGGGTCGAAGCGTTGGGCATCCTGATAGGCATGTGTCCGCTCTTCGAAAAAGAGGGCGACTCCTTCGAGGATGACCTGTTGGCGAAGGTGGGCATGATGCTCACCTATCCTGGGGTTGCCGAGGCAGTCGCGGAGATGGCGTTGCTCTCGGAGCCGACCCTGCACGACCTCGCTCTGCGCGTCGCCGCCGCGGATCATGACGGTGACAAGGCCGCTGCCTTTTTCGTCCTGGCTCGCATCGAAGAACTGCGCGGCAACGTCCTTGGTGCCGAGAGCATGGTGGAGGAAGCGCTAGGACGATCTCGCAACCACGAGTTCGCGCTCCTGCCTAGGTGCGGTCAACAACCTGTCCGCGTCATTCGTCGAGTTGGAGCGCATTGATGTACCGCCGAACTACATCGTGCGTCTGCGGACGGAGCAAGGCGTGATCCGAAAGAGTCTCTTGCGCATCTATCACATGCAACGCACCGCGTTCCTACCCTCGGCCTACGTGCTCATCCAGAGCATCGTCGGGCTGATCATCGCAGCGCTTCTGTTCACCGAGCTTGAGCCCCTCTACCAGTCGATCGTCGTGCTGATATTCATCTCGTACTTCTTCATCTATCTCGTCAAGTTGTTGCGGGTTCTAGACACCCCGTTCCGGGTCGAGGAGCACACGATGGACGATGTCAGCCTGTTCCTGCTCACGGAGTTGGACCATCGCCTTGCTGACGACGACGGGCTGGCAAGCCCCGGCGGGCGATGAAACCAACTGAGGGACTCCTTGCTGTGGTCGCGGTGGACATCTTCGTTCTGGAGTCCAATCGGCCTTCCGCGCCCCCCGCTGCAGGGCTTCATCGTGAGCCCGCAGACCCTGCTGTGCATTTTTGAAACGCTCGATCGGAGAGGTGATGACCAGGCCGGTCGTATCGAGCTCCGCGAAGCGGCCATCCATGAGGCCGCCGATCTCATGAAGGCGAAGGGAACCCGCGGGCTCATGGTGGTCGATGGCGATCGATCGTCGTGATAATCACCGAACGCGATCTTCTACTCTGGATAAGCGACGTCGCTCACAGTACGAACCGGGCTTGACCTGGCGGCCGCGGCTAAGTGATTTCCACCGTCGGGTAGCGTTGCGTCATGCAAGCAGCCCTCGGCCCGGGCGTCTCGGCGCCCGTCGGCACGCTGATCGACCACAACCGGGACCCCACGACCGTCCCCGCTAGCGAAAGCTCGAGCGTACTGGTCTTCTATCGCGGGGATTGGTGACCGTACTGCAACGGGCAGCTGGTCAGCTACGCCAGACAGTTCGATCGTTTCCAACGCCTCCAAGCTCAGATCTTCGGGATATCCGTTGATCCCGTGGACCGCAACCGCGCGATGGTGAAGAAACTGCTGCTTCCCTTCCTCCTTCTTTCAGATCCCGATGGCGCGATCAGCTCGAGTTATGGGGTTTGGGAGGAACGGGGGATCTTGACGCCGAGACTTCCCGATCGAGAGCCGATGGCGATCCCGGCCATAGTAGTCGTGCGATCGGGCGTTATCCGCTATGTCTATTCGGGCGTCGACTTCGCAGATCGGCCGGGCGACGAGCCGGTGTTTGCCGCACTCGATGAAGGTGAGCGATGAGTCTGCCCCCCATGACGCTCGATGAGCTCATCGTCTATTTCGAGTCGGTGTTTGAGACCTGCGCCTTGACGAAGATGCGCTTGGCGAAACTGGAGGCCGATGGGCCCAAGTCGATACGCGAGGTGGGCCGGCTTCAGGCCATGGCCAAGCTGTATCTCGACGCGCTCGTTCAGACGAGGGACATGCACGAGGCTCGGCGTCGCTACCCCTCGGGTGGTGCGTAGGGCAACTCCCACTCGTAGGAGAGTTTGCGGACTTTCAAGGTGATCGAGGTGAGGGATGCGGAAGAGAAGATCGCGCGCTTGACCAGGGCCGTCGTCGAACGTATGGGTGCCGGAAACCCAATCGCGGGCGATGAGCAGGGAAACGGGATTTGCTGAAAAGGGCAGTATCGCTGGTGGTGGTGGCCACCGCAGGAAAAGGAGGGTTGACCGATGCGCAAGATGATTTTGGCTCTGTCTCTAGTTCTAGTTGTCAGCGCGGTCCTCATCGGAAACGCGCTTGCCACCCCGACCATCGGAACGATCGTCGCCGAGACGGTCCGCGGAGAGTTGTTGGAGTCGAGCATCCGTGACTCGCGATCTGTTGATCAAGATCGTTGATGCAATGAGTAGTTTGCATGGGTTGCATCCGGGGCACCGCGCGCCCCGGACCCCGCCCCTCAGCCTCGAAGCTTTACGCAGCTACCCGCTGCGATCGATCTTCTGATCAACCACAGAACACGTTGCTAGACAATTCGTTGACCACTGCAGCAGGCAAACGGAATCCCGCTGGATCTGCACCTCCAAGTGCAGGGGTCAAGCGTCTAGGAAATCCAACAGGCGAGCGCCAAAGTGGGATGTCCGACTCCGCCTGATGGTGGACACCTTGGCCTCGACTGATCGTTCACACAGTTCCGCCTGATCGTTTACACGGCTTCGGCTGATTGACGACACCTCCGCCCGGCTTGCGCTTTGGCTGGTCTCGAACAGAGCCAAACAAGGGGAGGGCGAGACAGTGCTCGTGGAGTTGAGCGTCGTGGAGCAGCGCTACCAGGCAGTCCTGGAAGTTCTTCAAGATGGGCTCACGATGACCGAGGTCGCGGAGTGCTACGGGTTCTCCCGTCAGGATCCTTCACCGCTGGTTCCGGCGTTACGAACAGAGCGGCCTCAACGGCCTCGCCGACCGCTCCCACCGACCCAAGACCTGCGCTCATCAGATCAGCCCCGAGGTCGAGACTGCCATCGCGAGTTGCGCCGGTTGCACTGTGAAGGAATGGGGAGCCGGAGTCCCTGACCCGAGGAGAAGGTTGGTCACCCGCGGGGAGCGGGGCCCTCTCCTGGGCGGTCGCCGTTTCCGAACGATCTCCCTGCCAGTCCCGAGACGCTGCCGAGGAGCGCCGAGAATTCCATCGGGATAACGAACTTGGTCGAGTCGGAAGCACCGAGAGCCTTTAGCGCATCGAGGTATTGCAGGCTCATGGTGTTTGCATCGAGCCCGCGGGCCACCTCGAAGATCTTCGAAAGCGCCAGGGAGAATCCCTCGGCCTGAAGGATGGCCGCTTCCCGGCCCCCCTCCGCGTTCAGGATCGCCGATTGCTTATTTCCTTCGGCGTTCAGGATCGCCGATTGCTTGTTCCCTTCCGCAACGGTTATGGCCGCCTGCTTCTGGCCTTCCGCTTCGGTGACGACGGCGCGACGGGTGCGCTCGGCGGACATCTGTCGCGTCATCGCGTCTTGCACCGCGGGTGGTGGGATGATCTCGCGTATCTCAACGTTCGTGACCTTGACTCCCCACCGCTCGGTGATCTCGTCCAGTTTCGTTCGGAGAACCTCGTTCATGGCTTCGCGCTTGGCAAGAACTTCGTCAAGACTCATGTCTCCCACAACGGATCGCAGGGTCGTCGCAGCGATGTTCTGCGCGGCCCCTGCGAAGAACTGAACCTCTACCACCGACATGACGGGATTCACTACCTTGTAGAAGATGATGAAGTCGATGGAGATCGTCGCGTTGTCCTCGGTGATCGCGCTCTGGTGCGGGATCTCGAGATAGAGCTCACGCAGATCGACGGTGGTGGGACGATCCACCAGCGGAATGAGGATGACGATCCCAGGCCCCTTCATGGCGAGGACTCGTCCCAGGCGGAAGATGACGAGGCGCTGATACTCCCGCACGATCCTTATCGCGGACACAAGAATGACGAGCAGGATGAGTACGACTATTACCAGTGCGATCAAGGGTCCCGTCACGATCTTCCTCCCGCGCTTTCGGTCAGGTCCTTTTCCTCGGTGCTTCCCACGGGTACCACCCTCAGGCGCAGCCCCTCGGCTGCGACGACGCGAACAAGTTCTCCTTGTTTGACTGTGCCCGAAATTGACTCGGCCGTCCAAAGCTCGGCGCCGACCCGGGCCGTGCCGCTCGGGTTCAGATCGGCCACGACCACCCCCTCGGTTCCGATTAGGCGCTCAACCCCGGTCGTCACGGGGAGTCGGCGTGCCCGCAGCGCGGCGGGGGCGACCACGAAGAAGAAAGCTCCCATGGTTGCCGCGACCGGCACGAGGACCCAGATGGAGACTCGGACATCCGGGAAGGCGGGGTCGAACAAGAGCAGGCCCCCGCCCACGAGTGTGACTACAGCGCTGATCCCGGCAACGCTGATGCCGGGGAGCTTGAGCTCCAGTAGGAAGAGCCCTGCGGATGCGAGAAGCAAGATGATCCCGATGAGCTGTACCGGCAGCGTCCCGAATCCCGCGAAGGCCGCGACCAGCGACAACACCCCGAGGATCCCCGGAACCGATATGCCGGGATGCAGCACCTCGAAGATGATCAGCCCGATGCCCAAGTAGAAGAAGAGGAACGCAAAGTCGGGACTCAAGAGGCCATGAAGGAAGCTCGATCCCGCTCCCATGCTCCGTTCGACCACGGAGGCATCCGCCGTTTGAAGCGTCAAGGTCTGTCCGTTCTTTTGGACCGTCCTGCCGTCCGCGTTCGCCAGCACCGCCTCCACCGAGGGCTCGATCGAATCGATGACGTCGAGCTCCAGGGCCTCCTCGGCACTCGCACTCGCGGCTTCACGAACCGCCCGCTCGGCCCAATCAGGATTACGATCCTTTTGCTGGGCGAGGCTGCGGATGAAGGCGGCCGCGTCGTTCAAGACTTTCTCCTGTTCGATCGCCCCGCTAACCCCGACCGGACTGGCCGCGCCGACATTCGTGCCCGGCGCCATGACTGCCAGGTCGCAGGACAAGAGGATGAAGGCACCGGCAGATGCCGCCCGAGCGCCGGCGGGAGAGACGTAACAGATGATGGGGACTTCCGAGTTGAGGATCGATTGGATGATCTTTCGCATCGACGAGTCGAGGCCGCCCGGAGTGTCGATCGTGATCAAGACCGCAGCCGCCTCTTGCTCCTCAGCGGCCTCGATCGAGCTTGCCAGATAGGAGGCTTCGAAGGGATCGACGACCCCATCGAGACTCAAGCTCGATCACCGGCTCGGCGGGGGAGGCAAACGAGCCGACGACGACGGCGTTCAGCAGAAGAAACGCGGCGGAGAGGAGCCGGATCGCTCTCATCCCTTCTATGATGCCACCGCGATCGAGATCAGCAGGCATGGATCCCCATTGAATCGAACCATGAACGCAGCCAATGTGCAGCTCGGCCCCCGCCGGCGGTCGAGGTTGAGGAGGGGCGCTGCCCTTGGTCGGTCCTACATTCTGGGCGGCTTCCCTTTCCTTTGTAACGCCGCTCGCTCGGCGTCGAGAGCGCTCGCCGGCGCTCGCGCCCCTGCGTATTTCACCCTTGAGACGTGTTGCCGGCGCTCGAGCGATGCGAAAAGCCGCCGAGCGAAGGAGGACGCGATGCCAAATCCAAATGAGGGATATGCGTCGACCAACGCTCGCAATCACCTGAGTCCTAGACCTGTGTATCGGGCAATTCCCATTCGTACGAGAACTTTCGGACCTTCAGGATGATGAAGGTCTCGGTTTTTTGGATGCCGGGAATGGGCGCGAGCTTATGTCGAATGAAGTCGAGCAGGTGATCGTGCGAATAAAAGAAGCACTCCATGATCAGGTCGTAGGCGCCTGCGGAGTAACCGAGGTAGCGAGTCTCTGGAAGTGCTTCTAACGCGGCCGCCACGCCGTCAACCTGAGTGAGTTCGCAGGCAACAGAGATGATGGCGCTTTGGGTGAGGCCGACCGTCTCCGGACTCGGCACGGCCATGACGCGAATGACACCTTCCGACGTAAGCCGCCTTAGGCGTTTGCGTACCGTCGCTTCCGCGATCCCCAAGCGGCGCGCGATCTCGCTGTTGGGCATGCGCCCATCCTCCTGAAGGAGGCCGATTATTCGGCGATCCTGCGCGTCGTAGGGGAGCTTGCCTGCGAGTCCCGCCGATATTCCGGCGGTTTCCGGCGCTCTCTTTCCAGCCATGGACTTCCTCCTCTGTGCGGATCTCGTATTTCTTTTTCCATCCGTTAGGCCCCTGGTGCGAAACCGCTACCGTTTGTTGCCGAACAATACGAAGTATGCATCTTCATCCGCTCCTGGCAACGTATTCGTCCAAAAAGCGCGCATTGCGTGCTTGACTTCGCACCCTCCTCGCAATAGCGTGAGGCGCAACTCGACCATCGGTTCACATTGGGGGAGGGGCATGGCACAAACGACCGAGCCAGCGTCCGCGGGTTCTGCTCAGCAGGTCTTCACGCGGCGATCATCGGGCCTAATCCGAACCGCGGGCACCTACGACGTCTTCATCTTCAACATTGGATTAATCAGCGTTGGCATTGCCGTGGCGCTCAATCAGTTCATTGGCCCTGCGTTCTATCCCGGCGCAAACGTAGCGCTGTCTTCGTTGATCGCGACCGCGGGAATGCTCGTAGTCGCAGTCGCCTACTACATGTGGTCAATCACGTTTCCGCGTTCGGGAGGCAACTACGTCTACCAATCCCGGGCGATCAGTCCCGGCGTCGCCTTCGCCACGACGTTTACGGAAAGCATCGTACTGATGTTCTACGCAGCTCTCGCCGCGTCTCTTCTGGTTTCCGTCGGACTTTCCTCCTTCTTCGGGGTGCTTGGCTTCATTACCGAAACGGAAAGTCTGGCCGACGCGGCTATCTGGCTCGGCGAGCCGTTCGGGCTCTTCGTCATTGGGAGCCTGGTGATTTTGTTCTGTGGGCTGCTGCCTCTGTACGGCATGCGGCGTTACTTCACTTTCCAGCGCGGCATGTTCATTGTCGCGATCGTGGGGACCGTCGTCACCCTCGCCGTGATGCTCCTCGGTTCCAGGGAAACGTTCGTCGGTAACTTCGAGGAGTTGACCGGCCTGGAGTACGCACGAGTTATCGATACCGCTATCAGCAACGGTTGGGCAGACGTTGGTTACGCGGCAGGTCCCACAATCGCTTTCCTCGTCTGGCCTCTGCTTCCACTTCTTGGGGGTATCCAGTCCATCGGCATCGGCGGTGAGATCAAGAACGTAAGCAAGGGCCAATTCATGGGAATGCTGGGATCGATCGCAAGTGCGGGTCTCGTCTTCGCACTTTTCGCCGTGCTCGCGAACAAGACGTTCGGCTATGAATTCCAAGCGGCGGTCGTGTTCAACGGGGACGTCGCGCCCGATGCGACTACCCCGGTAACCCCGTACTTCACTCTGCTGGCCGGCATTCTCACGAACAACGTCGTTCTCACAGTTCTCATCGTCGCCGCCTTCGTAGCGTGGATCTATTTCTGGATTCCTGCAGAATTAATTTACGCGCAGCGAACCATGGTGGCCTGGTCGTTCGACCGTCTTGGACCCGAGAAGCTAGGTTATGTAAGCCCTCGGTTCCATACGCCGGTGGTGGCGATCCTGGTGACGGTGATCCTCTCGGTGGGTTTCATGTGGGTGATCGCGTACACGACCTATGGGACCCTGGTGCTCATCTACGGCATACTGATCTGTTGGGGCGCGACGATGCTCGGTGGAGTTTTCTTTCCCTGGCTGCGCAAGGACATGTTCGAGCGCTCGCCCGTCTCTCGCTGGAAGGTCGGCGGTATCCCGCTGATGAGCGTTTTCTGCCTCGCGTCGCTCGCTTTCTTCGGCTGGGTCTTTTATCTGTTGTGGAACGATCCGATTGCCGCGGGTCACGACCCGATCGACATCTGGCCGATCGTCGCCATGACCGTGGCAGGTGCAATCTGGTACGGCGTAACTCGCTGGTATCGCCAGCGTCAAGGGCTCCGCGTCGAGCTGGCGTTCCGAGAGATTCCGATCGAGTAGGGCGGCGCGCACCAAGTGGCGACCCTTGATGAGTTCTTGAGTACAACGCGGTTTCTGGTGGATGAGGCGACCAGAGCCGACATCAAGCTGCGTCTGCTCGGATCTATCGCATTCCGGTTCCACTGCCCGAAATACGAGAGCTATTCGGATGCCATGAACAGGGAACTCACCGATATCGACTTCGTTGCCTTCAGCGGCGAGCGCAAGAAGATCCGCGCGCTATTCGAGGGGCTTGGATATGTCGAGGACAGAGATATTCTCGTTGCGACCGAGGGTGCTCGCTACTTTTATCGGAATCCGCAGAACGGTCTGGGCGTGGACGTCTTCTTCGACCGTCTGGATTATTGCCACCCGATCGAGTTAGTACATCGACTTCATCTCGATTCGCCCACGATCTCACTCCCGGACCTCGTGCTCGAGAAGATCCAGATCGTGGAACTAAACGAGAAGGACATAAAGGATCTCATCATCCTCTTCCTAGAGCACGACCTGGGCGTCGATGAGCGAGAGCTGGTAGACGATCGGTACATCGCCGCTATCCTCGGGAATGACTGGGGCTTCTACTACACGGCCACCACGAATCTGAACAAGGTTCTCGTATTTCTGCGTCGGTACGATGTACTCAACGACGATGAGCGCACCATAGCTGAAGAGCGCGTGAAAAGGCTGATGACTGAGATCGAATCGCAACCGAAATCACTGAAGTGGAAGATGCGCTCGAAGCTCGGACCGAAGGTGCGCTGGTACAAGGAAGTCAGCGCCAAAGAGGCGACGTTCTGATGGGCTTGTTATCGCGCCGGTCGCGCGAGAAGGTCTCGCTCTTCTTTGCGACGGATATTCACGGCTCTGAGATCTGCTTCAAGAAATTCCTCGGCGCCGGGGACTTCTATGGGGCGGACATCTCGATCCTCGGCGGCGACATGACGGGCAAGATGGTGGTACCCGTTATCCGTACGTCGCCGAGCACACACGAGGCGACGCTGGCGGGCCAGAAGACCGTCGTGACAGGAGAGCAGCAGCTGGACGCTCTGGAGGCGAAGATCCGCGACGGTGGTTTCTATCCCTACCGAACCGCTCCCGATGAAATCCCGGAGCTCGAGCGTGATCCTCAACGCGTCGAGCAGATCTTCCACGATGAGATGGAGCGAACGCTCCGTCGCTGGGGGGAGCTTGCCGAGAGGAAGTTGCAGGGGACCGATCGTGTGATCTACGTGGCCCCTGGAAACGACGATCCCTTCTTCATCGACGAGATCATCGATGAGATTCCACGCTTTCAGTTGGTAGAGGAGCAAGTGGTCACGCTCCCCGGCGGTTACGAGATGATCTCGACGGGGTTTTCCAACCGGACGCCCTGGGACACGCATCGCGAGATCGACGAAGACGAGCTCAGGGAGAAGATCGACAAGCTAGCCGCGCAGGTCAGCGATATTGGAAGAGCCATCTTCAACATCCACGTTCCCCCCTACAACACGCCCATCGATGAAGGGCCGGACATCGATTCCGAGACGTGGGATCAGAAGACTTCCATGGGACGTGCCATGACTAGGCCAGTGGGAAGCCATGCCGTCCGTGCGGCCTTAGAAGAGCACCAGCCGCTTCTTGCGTTGCATGGTCACATCCACGAATCGCGCGGGATCGTACGAATTGGACGCACGCTCGCGATAAACCCCGGAAGCGATTACGGCGATTCCGTATTGCGCGGATGCATCGTTCTGTTGGTGGACGGCGCTGTATCCGCACACCAACTGACATCAGGTTGAGCCCACCGGAGAGGAGCGAGATGGCGGGGATGCAGACAGAATCGAGACCTGTGACTCTCGAGGACGAAATTCTGTCGAGAAAGCAGTCGCTCATCGAGGAAGGCGTTAAGTACGCGTTCGTGAGTTGGGCCGACTTCTACGGGAGGCCAAAAGGAAAGGCCGTTCCCATAGCGCATCTTGATGATGCGGTCGGGGGGTCGGAGCTGTATACCGTCGGCGCATTGCCGGGGATGGGTCCGCTCGGCCCGCATGAGGACGAGTGTCAAGCGGTAGGCGATCTCGACTCCATCGTCGTCTGCCCGTGGGACCGTCGGTACGTGTGGATGGCCGCCGATTTGGTGTGGCATGAGCGCCCCTACGAGTACTGCTCGCGACAGATCCTTAAGAAAGTTCTCGACAAGTCTAAGGAGATGGGCTTCACGTTCAACCTCGGCTTTGAGCCCGAGGTGTACATCCTGCGGGAGGGCGAGAACGGAGAGCTCCTGCCTCTCCATCCCGACGACACTGGTTTCTGGGGCTATGACGTCGAGAGCACGCTGGACAGCATGGGCTTCCTGGATACGATGGTCGAGTATATGAACGAACTCGGCTGGGGCGTGTTTTCGTTCGACCACGAGGGCGGGAACAGCCAATTCGAATTCGACTTCGGCTATACTGACGCGCTTGCGATGTCGGATCGCTACACATTCATGCGTTTGATGCTCAAACAGGTAGCGAAGCAGATGGGCGCGTTCGCGACCTTCATGCCGAAGCCGTATTCGGACAATTTCGGGTCGGGTGCCCACTACAACATGAGTCTCGCGGACACAGACACCGGGCAGAACCTGTTTGAGGACGCGAACGATCCCAAGGGTCTTGGGTATTCGAAACTCGCCTACCGGTTCGCAGCCGGGCTCCTGAGACATGCCGGCGCCATCACTGCTGTGACTTGCCCTACCGTCAACTCATACAAGCGGTTGATTGGACGGGGGTTCATGGACGACATGACGTGGGCGCCTGTGTTCGTGCGGTACGGCGACAACAACAGGACGCTCATGGTGCGGCTTCCCAAGGATCGCCGCTGTGTCGAAAATCGGGCATGTGACATTGCGTCCAATATCTATCTGGGGGCGGCAATCAGCCTCGCGGCCGGTCTCGACGGGATTCAGAACGATCTCGACCCAGGCGAGCCGACAAACGAGAACCTCTACGAGCTCGATCGAAAGCAGCTGAAGGAGCACGGTGTACAGCTTCTTCCAAGGACGCTGCTGGAGGCAATTCAAGCCTTCGAAGACGATCCGCTGGCGGCGGAAACTCTTGGTCCGCTGAGCTCGGTCTACGTCGAGATCAAGAACAAGGAATGGGAGGAGTACCACAACGTCGTGGCGCAATGGGAGCGCGACAAGTACCTGAAGTTCTTCTGACGATGCGTCCTCGCGTAGCGATCTCCTGCGGGTTTTACGACGACAAGGAACGGCGAATCCGACCGTCGATCACGTATGCCACATCTCTTTGGCGCGCGGGCGGGACCCCCTTCTACATGCCCGCGGCCTGGCCGGAGGACTCCTGGATTGAGGAGATCGTTTCGATCTCGGACGCCATCTTGCTCACCGGTGGCTCTGATATCGATCCGACCTACTACGGCGATGAGGAGGCTGTGCCCCTGCAGTCTCCATCGTCGCTTAGGGACGGCATCGAAGGGCGCTTGGTGCTCGCGGCGGTGGACAGAGGCCTTCCGGTCTTGGGCATCTGTCGTGGTTGTCAGCTCATCAATGTCGCGTTCGGCGGCACGCTGATCCAAGACGTGCCGAGCATGCGTCCTTCCGACATTCCTCATTCGCTCGAACCCGGTCCTGAGAAAGAGCACGAGCCGGTGCACGAGGTATCGCTCTCCGCCGGTTCGAGAGTGACGGCGGCCTATTCGGCAGAACGTGTCGCCGTGAACTCGATGCACCACCAGGCGGTACAAGACGTGGCTCCCGACCTCACCGTATCGGCGGTCGCGCCCGATGGTCTCGTAGAGGGAGTGGAAGCGGGGGACTCGTGGGTGGTCGGCGTGCAATGGCATCCAGAGCGGATGGTGTCTGCATATCCGGAGCATCTCGCCGCCTTTAGAGCGCTGGTATCGGCCGCCCTCGACCGAGTTGGATCCGCAGCTTGAATTCGCGGCGCGTCTCCCGAGATTGCACGCAGCTATTCTTCGACCGCGCCATCGAACCAGTGGAGTCGGTGAAGCCCGGAGAGAGGGTTGTGGTCGAAACGGCAGACTCTCTTTGCGGCTTGATCAAGAGCGAGGTCGATACCTTCATGCATTTCGACGAAATTCTGGATCGTCTTGGGAGCGCTTGTCCGGTCACAGGCCCGTTGTACGTGGAAGGTGCTCGCGCGGGATCATGCGTCGCCATCACGATTCACGATATAGATGCCGCGCCGGTGACGGGAACGGGATGGACTGCGGTCATTCCGGGTTTGGGCGCGCTCGTCCACGATCAGGGGTACTCACTACAGCCCGCAATTGAGCCGCGAACTTCAATCTGCAGTGTGCGCGATGGCGTTATCACGATGCCGGTGGATGGCCGCGACATACGCATTCAGGCACACCCCTTCATCGGAACTGCCGGAGTGGCGCCGCCTATGGAACGACGCATCTCTTTCTCGCAGTCGCGCGAGTACCTGGGCGACGTCGATATCCCGCAGTTCGGCCCCGGTTCGACCCTCGTGCTGCCGGCTCACATCGACGGGGCTCTTGTATCAATGGGTGATGTTCACGCCGCACAGGGGGATGCCGAGATCACCGGCGCCGCCGTTGAGGTCGAGGCCGACGTCGAGCTGTCCATCGAGTTTCTGGATGCTGATGCTGCGCAGTATGTGCGACTTCCGATCTTGGAGACTCGCGACTGGATCGGAGCGATCGCGGGTTTCCAGGGGGTGCACCTGGGCGACTGCGTGCGCGCAGCGTTCGTCGACCTGGCAAAACGCCTGTCGCGCTATCACGGGTTTAGCGAGATCGGCGCATACCAACTGCTAGGTCAGGTCGGTCGGGTCCAGGTCGGAAACATGATCGATCCCTTCTATTCCGCGCTCGCGTACATCGAGCGACAGTATCTCGATTGATCCATCAAAGGAGCGTTGACGTGACTCTTTCTGAAACTGAGCTGTTAGCGAAGCAGGGTAATGATGAGGCGTTCGAGCGCCTCGTATCGTCCGACCCGGTGCTCGTCGACGTTCGGCCTGCTATCGATGTCGTGCCCGGGATGACCGCGACGACCATTCTGACGTCGGGTGCCCCTCTTCCGTGGGAGCGGTACCACAACGGGCAACGCACCGCCGTTATTGGCGGCGCTTTATTCGAAGGCCTCGCGCAAACGCCCGAGGAGGCGGACGAGAAGATCCAGGCCGGCGCGATCACAGTCGGCGCGTGCCACGACTATGGATGTATTGGTTCACTCGCGGGGATCTACACCGCCTCGATGCCGGTCTTCGTGGTGGAGAACCGGACGATGGGCAACCGCGCCTTCTGCAACTTCTATGAAGGCGAATCGCGTAAGAGGCTTAACTATGGGGTCTACGACGACGACGTCCGCCGGGGGCTGATGTTCATCCAAGAGGTCATAGCTCCCGTTATCGCCGAAGCGGTACGGCGCGCTGAGGACGGGGTCCCGCTGCGACCGTTGATGCGCAGAGCAATCCACCAGGGCGATGAGCTCCACAGCCGCAACACCGCTGCAACGCTGCTGTTTACGCGCGAATTGTTCCCGCACCTCCTCGACGTCGCAGAGGACATGCCGACCGAGGTCAGTCGCACGCTCGCTTTTCTCAAAGAGAGCGACTATTTCTTCTTGCGCCTCTCGATGGCTGCCGGAAAGGCGACGGCCGACGCCGCCCACGGCATCGAAGGATCGAGCATCGTGACCGCAATGAGCTTTTCATGCCGGGAGCTGTCGATCCGCGTCAGCGGGCTCGGCGATGAATGGCTGCGGGGCCCTCTTCCCGATGTCGAGGCGAAGCTATTCGAAGGCTTCACGAAGGACGACGTCGTGTGGATGGGAGGCGAGAGCTCGATCAACGAGACGGTCGGGCTCGGCGGATTCGTTCAAGCTGCTGCGTTCCCTCTCCAGGCGTACCAAGGTGGTAGTGCTGAGGAGATGATCCGGATGAACCTGGAGATGTACGAGATCACTGTCGGTGAGCATCCCGAGTTTCGCATCCCGTACTTTAGCTACAGGGGCGCGCCTACCGGCATCGATATTTTCAAGGTCGTCGAGAAAGGCATCACACCTGTCATCGACGCGGGTGTGGCCGGCAAGGATGGCGGTCAAATTGGCGCGGGAGTGGTTCGACCGCCGATGGGCTGCTTCCACGCGGCGGCAGACGCGTACCGCCGACGCTACGGGTCCGCGGTCGCAGATGCCCCGGTTGCGGACGGATCGATCTAGGAGGAATGCGTGCTCCCTGGGCACACGGCACCGGCCGCTCCGCCAGCCGCCCCGCTTGCCGAGGAGGTTCCGGCTGAGGGGTCGGACTGGAAGCTGACCGATCTCATATCGGTCTCCACCCTCCAGTCCATCCAAGACACCTTCGCCCGCGCCTTCGGGCTGCCGACCGTGATCGTCGATCCTTCGGGCGCGAACGCCACCCGGATCACGCACCGCCTCGGCTTCTGTGAGGACCTGACACGTACGTCGCCGGTAGGGGGCCCGCGTTGCCTCGACTGTGACCTGAGGGCGATGCACCAGGCGCGCGAGGATGGCCGGCCCACGATCTTCGAGTGCTGGAACGGCCTCTATGACGCCGCGATACCGATTGCCCCCAAGGGCAAGGTCCTCGGCTACTTCCTCTGCGGGCAGGTCCTGACCGACGCGCCCGACCGGGAGCGATACAAGCAGACCGCGGGCGAGCTCGGGGTCGAGCCGGACCGGTACGTCGCGGCCCTTGACGACGTGCGGATCCTCCCCTACGAGCAGTACCGGGCGTCGGTGGAGAGCATGCACGTCCTTGCCGACATGATCGCCGAGCAAGCCGCCGCAGCGATCGACAACCTAATGATCCTCGAGGAGGCGCTGAACGCCAAGGAAGAGGCGTCGGGCCTCATGGAGGAGCTCGACAACATCCTCGGGACGCTCAGCGACATCGGCTCCCAGCCCGACTACCGGTCCACGCTCGAGGCGATCGCCGACAACCTCGCGCGCCTGATCCCCTACGACTCGTGCCTCATCTACATCCTGGACGACGCCACCGACACCCTGGTGCCCGCGATCGTGCGAGATCCGTACCCGGATGCACTGCGTGCATTCCGTCCCACCGTCGGGGAGGGGATCGTCGGTAAGGTCGCGGCGACGCGCACCGAGCGGCTGATCGAGGACGCAAGCGTCGACCCGGACTTCATCGAGATCCCGGGCGCGCCGGCCGAGCCCGAGGCTTTGCTGGCGGTTCCGATGGTGCACAAACAAAAGCTGTTGGGCGTTATCTCGCTCAGCAGGTTCGAACGACAGTGCTTCACCGAGCACGAGTTCCGGATCCTGTCGGCGCTGGCTTCCACCCAGGCGGCACTCGCGGTCGAGAACGTACGTATGTACGAGCGCGAGCGGCAGCTGCTCGATCGCTACCGGTTGCTCGCCGACCTCGGTACGGAGTTCGTCGCGGCAGACTCCCTCGACGAGGTGAAGGAGCAACTCCTGTCCCGTACTGCGGAGATCTTCTCCGCAGACCGATGTTTCGTCGCGATCCCAGCGGAGCTCCAGGACGACGTGCGGGTCCAGATGCGCGAGGGCAGAGGGCGGTCGTGGGTCGCCGATGTGCCTCTGTCGCGAGCCGCGCGCCTTTCCTGGATCCGCCTCCACAACGAGCGGACCGCGGGCCGCGGCCTGTTCGATGCCTGGGCGCGCGAGATCGTAGACCAGCTCTCGGAGCGGGCGGATGTCGCCTCGTTCATCGCCGAGCCCCTGACGACGGCGTCCGGGATCATCGGAGCCGTGTTCGTCGGCTGGCACCGGCCGGTCGACCCACAGGCGGGAGATCGCCGGATGCTCAAGGTGATCGCGGGAGCCGCAGGAGCGACATTGTCGAACTTCGCGGTGCATGCCCAGACGGACTCGTCCCTGCGGCTCAAGGTCGAGCAGCTCCAGACCCTGACGCGTCTCGCCGAGCGCCTGTCCGGCTCCACTGAGGAGCGCTCGATCGTGGCCGAGCTCCTGCAGGCCGCGATCGAGATCGGGAATCTGGAGGGCGCGGCCTACCTCGCTCGCGGCTCCCAGCGCTGGATCCTTCGGCAGAGCTCGGGCGCGGCACAGAGCGATCACCTCCCCGCGATCCTCGATGGCCTCGAGTCCAGGGGGCGGCTCAGCGGCGTGACGTGGACCGCCGATCGCGACGAGCAGCTGGTCGTCGTGGCCTTACCCGTCGGCGAGCGAGTGGCCGCCCTGGTTGGACGTGCCGCCGCCGGTCATGACGCTCATGCCGGAGACGCCGAGGTGGAGCCTTTGCTGACTGCGCTGGCGCGCTACGCCTCGGTCGCGATCGAGCGCGCGCAGCTCTACGAGGCGCAACAGAGCGCGATCGCCCGCCTCGAGCGCTCGAACCTCGCGGCCGATCAGACGAATCGCCAGCTCAACCACCTGCTCGAGCTGCAGCGCGAGCTGACCGTCGAGGTGCTCGAGTCGAGCGGGCTCGAGCCGGTCGCTCGCTCCCTGGCCGAGATGACCCAAGCGGAGGTAGTCGTCGTGGATGCCTGGGCGGAGGTGCTGGCACGCTGGCCGGAGGACAGCACGCTGTCGTGGGAACCGCCCGAGCGCCGTGACGTCTTCGCCACCGCTACTGAGACGGAGGGCGAGCACACGATCGTGGCGTGCCCCGCGGTCGTCGAAGGCGAGGCGCTCGCCTGGGTCGTGGCCTGCGCCCACGGGGAGCTGACACAGGTCGGTCGCGCGGCTCTCGAGCACGGCGCGCTGCTGACCGCTCTCGAGCTCCTGCGCGAGCGGACCGCCCTCGAGGTCGAGGTGCGCCTCAGGGGGGGCCTGGTCGAGGAGCTGTTCAGCGGTCAATTCGTCGAGGAGATGGTGTTGAAGCAGGGCCTCGGGCTCGGCTTCGATCTCACGGCGCCTTCGAGGGTGATCCTCGTCGAGCCGGCGTCCGGCGATGCGACGCGTGGAGACATCGAGACGATCTACGCCATGGTGTCGGCGCGCACCGAGCGCTGGTCGGCGCAGACGTTGAGCACGGTCCGGGGCAACCTGGTCGTCGTGCTGTGCCACGAGACTCCGGACGAGCCCGACGCGAGGCTCGAGGATGAGCTGCTCGAGGCGCTCTGCCGGCGCCTTCCCAAGCCGGCCGTGAACGTCGCCTGCGGTACGCGGGCGGCATCGCTCGCCGGCTACCGGGAGTCGTACATCGCGGCGCGCCGAGGCCTCGACCTGCTCCGGATGATGGAGCGCGTCGGCTCGGTGTTCTCATTCCGGGACGCGGGGGTAGAGCACCTGCTGATGCGGACCACGGAGCCCGAGATCGTCCTCGAGTTCATGAGCACCTACGTCGAGCCGCTCGAACGCTACGACGCCAACCACTCGTCGGATCTGCGCCACTCGCTGGAGACGTACTACGCGACCGGCCTGAACGTGGAAGGGACCGCGCGGCGGCTCCACATCCACGTCTCGACCCTGAGGTACCGGCTCAAGAAGATCGAGCAGCTCCTGGGCGTCGACGTCAAGGGCGCCGGCCGTCTCGACGTCGAGCTGGCTCTGCGCGCCGCGACCGTCCTCCATCCGCTCCGGAAGTAGCGAAGCCGCACCGTGCCGATCGCGCTCGCGCTATACGTGCTTGCCATCGGAACGGTGTCGTTCGGCGTGTCCCGGCGGCTGCGCGGCACCGACGACTTCCTGATCGGGGGCCGCGACCTCGGTCTGGCGCAGGGGGTCGGCCTGTTGGGCGGCATCTTCCTGGCGGGGACCGCGGTCGGCGTGGTCGGAGAGGGCTACGTCCTGGGCTGGACCGGAGCTGCCCTCGACCTGGCCCTGGGCCTTGGCTTCGCGATCCTCCTCATTACGGTGCTCGGTCGGCTGCGCGCGGACGGCTACGCGAGCGTGAGCGCGCTGATCCGCCATCACTATGGCCCCGGCGCGGGTGCGCTCGCGGCGCTCCTGGCGGGGGGCGCGTGGGTGGTCCTGCTGGCCGCGTTCATCGCCGCGGCGGGACGCGCACTTGCGGGCCTGACGGAGTGGTCCGAGACCGCGTCGATCATCGTCACGGTGGGGGTGTTGTTCCTCTACGCGATGCCGGGAGGTATGCGCGCGGTGGCGGCGACGAACCTGGGGCAGCTCGTGGTGCTCGTGGGCTTCCTCATCGCGGTCGGCGTGGTCGCGGCGGGACGGTCGCAGGCGCTGCCCCCCCTCCACGTATCGCCCGCGTTCGGCTACCTGCTCGGGGTCACGCTGCTGTCGGCGCCGACCACGGTCGTGGCCCCGGACGTGATCCTGGGTGTGGCCTCGCTGCGGGACGACGCTACCGCGAGGAGAACGCTGGGCATAGTCGTTGCGTCATTGATTGGAGGCGGCCTGCTGCTGGCGCTGCTGGGGGAGAGGGCCGCGAGCCTGCTGCACGTGGCCGAACCCGACCGTGTGCTGCCGGCGCTGTTCCGCCTCACTCTCCCATCCCCGGTCGACGACCTGGGGCTCGTCGTGCTCTTCGGCGCAAGCCTCGCAGGCGCGGTGTCCGAGCTGATGGTGTGCACCTATGTCTTCTCCGAGGAGCTGGAGGCGCGCCGGCGAGGCTTGCGCCCGTGGGGGCGCGATCTCCGCACCGCGCGTGCCTTGATGGCGGCGGCCGGAGTACTCGGCGGCGTTCTCGCCCTTTTCAACCCCCACGTCGTGGACATGGTGCTGATGGCTTTCAGGATCTACGTCCCCGCCGTAGTGCCGCAAGCGATCGCGGGGCTGCTCGGGGCGAGGCCCTCCCGCTGGGTGCTCGCCAGCATGCTCGCCGGTCCCGCGGTGTCGCTGAGCCTGCTGGCGATCGCGCCGGGGACGGCGGCGGGGCCGCTCGAGCCGGTCCTGTGGGGTTCGCTGGCTGCGGTCGCCCTGCTGCTTGTCGGCGCCCGCCGGGCTATGACGGAAACCTACGAGCGGAAGGCTCCAAGTTCCTTCGGTTAGAGGATGGCCCGGCTCACGCTCCTCGCATAGCTTCTCTAGCGGGATGAAGCGCTTAGCCAGGAGCCTGTGATGTCAGTTGTCATTGAGCGCGGTGAGGAAGACCTCGAACTCTGGGAGAAGAAGCGCGAGGACCTGAGGGAGCAGGGCGTCCGCTACTGCCTCTCCTCCTACGTCGACGTCAACGGGATCAACAAGGCCAAGGCCGTCCCGATCGACCACTTCACCGGGATGATGAAGGGCTCCGAGCTCTTCACCGGAGCGGCGATCGAAGGGCTTGGCCAGGCGCCCAGCGACGACGAGCTCTCGTTGTGGCCTGACCTCGACGCCATCACGATCCTGCCGTGGGATCAGACGATCGCGTGGGCACCGGGCTACCTGCACTACCACGGGCAGCCGTGGCCGATGTGCAGCCGCACGGTGCTCAAGCAGCAGGTCGATCGCGCCGCGGAGTTGGGCTTCACCTTCAACCTCGGCATCGAGACCGAGTTTTATCTCGTGAGGCGCGCTAACGGACGCATCTCGCCCGCCAACCCCAAGGACGTGCTCCCGAAGGCGGCCTACGACGTCGTGGGGCTGCTCGAGAACATGCCCTACATGGACGAGATGATCACCTACATGAACGCCCTGGGATGGGACGTTCATTCATTTGACCACGAAGACGCGAACAGCCAGTTCGAGTTCGACTTCTCTTACTCCGACGGCCTGTCGATGTCGGATCGCTTCGTGCTGTGGCGCATGGCGGCCAAGACCGTTGCTCGCAAGCACGGGTTCGAGGCTACTTTCATGCCGAAGCCCTACGGAGACCGTACCGGCAACGGGGGCCACTTCAACATGTCGATCGCCGACATCTCGACCGACAAGAACCTCTTCGCACGAGACGACGACCCGCGCGGCTGCGGGGTTTCGGACCTGGCGTATCAGTTTCTCGCCGGCGTCCTGCGTCACGCTCCGTCGATCGTGGCGGTGACGTGCCCGACGGTCAACTCCTACAAGCGACTTGTGAAGACGGGGTCGATGACTGGCTACACCTGGGCCCCCGTCTACATTTCCTACGGCGACAACAACCGAACCCACATGTTGCGGATCCCGACCGGCAGTCCTCGCGTCGAGTCCCGCGCCGTGGACACATCCTGCAACCCGTATCTGGGCGCCGCGATGATGCTCGCGGCCGGTCTCGAGGGCATCGAGCAGAAGCTTGACCCGGGCGACCCGATAGGCGTGAACATGTATGAGCAGTCCGACGAGGATCTCGAGCGTATGGGCGTGTCGGTCCTGCCGAGGACCCTGCTCGAGGCGGTCGAGGCGTTCGACGCCGACCCGCTCGGCGAGCAGGTGATGGGCCCCGACCTCAAGCGTGCCTACACCGACCTCAAGCTCTCGGAGTGGTGGAGCTACCACAACGCCGTCTCCGAATGGGAGCTCGACCGCTACCTGACGTTCTTCTAGGGGACGCGCATGTTCAAGAGGAAGAAGAGGTCGAGCGAGGACGAGACGCTGATCTTCTTCTGCACCGATGTCCACGGCTCCAACGTCTGCTTCAAGAAGTTCATCAACGGGGCGGAGTTCTACGGGACCAAGATCCTGATCCTCGGCGGGGACGTGACCGGGAAGATGGTGGTCCCGATCGCGAAGCAGGACACCGGCAAGTACCTGACGACGTTCGCGGGGCAGGACACCGAGTTCACGTCCGACGAAGAGATCGACAACTTCATCAAGCGGGTCTCTAACATGGGTTTCTATCCGAAGGTCATGAGCGAGACCGACTTCCGCGACACGAAGGCATCGCCGAACGCCCAGGAGGAGCTGTTCCGCGATCTGATCAAAGCGCGGCTCGAGGAGTGGCTCTCCTACGCCGAGGACAAGCTCGGCGGCACCGATGTGCAGGTCTTCGCCGCTCCCGGCAACGACGACTTCTTCGAGGTCGACGACATCCTTCAGTCGTCCAGCGTGATCACGCTGCTGGAGGGCAAGGTCCACCAGCTCACGGACCGGCACGAGATCCTCACGACCGGCTGGACGAACCCAACCCCCTGGAACACGGAGCGGGAGACGTCCGAGGAGGAGCTCGAGGCGAGCCTCCTGTCGATGATCGACAACGTCAAAGACATGGAGCACTGCATCTTCAATCTGCACTGCCCCCCCTACAACTCGAAGATCGATATCTGCCCGAAGCTCGACGCGGACATGAGGGTCGTCTACGACATGGGCAACCCCGTGCTCGCCCCCGCGGGCAGCACCGCGGTCCGCAAGGTGATCGAGGAGTGCCAGCCGACGGTCGGGCTTCACGGTCACATCCACGAGGGCCGGGGCGAGACCGCGCTGGGGCGCACGTTGTGTCTGAACCCGGGGAGTGTCTATTCGGAAGGGGTCCTGAACGGCGTCCTGGTGACGCTCGGGGGAGGGGGCGTGGTCGACCACCAGTTCACACAGGGCTAGCAGGGACAGGAGTTTGGCCGCACAAGGAGGGCAGGGGTATGGGTAAAACGGTTGAATCCAGTTCGGCCTCTTCGGTCGGGACTGCAGGGGGCACCGGCGATCGCGTCTTCCTGCGCAAAGCTTCCGGCCTGATCAAGACGGCCGGCGCGACCGACGTCTTCATCTTCAACGTGGGTCTGGTGAGCATCGGTATCGGGCTGGGCACGGCGATCCTCTACGGGCCCGCGGTCTATCCGGGCGGCAGTCTCATCCTCGGCATCATCATCGCCTCGGTGGCGATGGCCCTCGTCGCGCTGGGGATGATCACGTGGACGGTCACGATCCCGCGCTCGGGCGGCGTCTACGCGTTCGGCAGCCGGATCCTTCCGCCCTCGCTTGCTTTCGCCAGCAGCTTCACGGAATCGATCTGCTGGCTGTTCCTGACCGGCGTCGCGGCGTATTGGATCGTGACGATCGGCATCGTGCCGATGTTCACGATGGCGGCCGTGATCACCGGCAACAGCACGCTCCAGTCGATCGCCGACACGCTCTCGCACGAATGGGCGATCTTCCTCGTAGGCACCCTGGTCCTGTTGCTCGCCGGCGGGATCCTCACCTCGGGCATGCGCCGCTTCTTTTTGTCGCAGAAGATCGTGTTCACGATCGCCATGATCGGGAGCCTGCTGCTGGTGGCGATACTGCTGTTCGGCTCCAGGGCCGACTTCACCGCTAACTTCAACAACTACTTCGGCCCGGACGCCACCTATGACGGAGTGATCCAGACCGCCAAGGACGGGGGCTGGGCGAACCCCGGCTTCTCCTGGAAGCAGACGCTCCTCGCTTCCAACTGGTGGTTCCTCCCGCTGATCGGCGCCGCGTTCTCGATCGCGATCGGCGGCGAGATCAAGTCGGTCACGAAGTCGCAGACGTGGGGCATGCTCGGCGCGATCGTGCTGTGCGCCGTCGTCTGGCTGATCAGCGTGCCGCTGGCGTACAAGGTGTTCGGCTACGACTTCCTCGGAGCGGTCGGCTTCAACGACCTCAACGGGTTGGCGGGCACGCCGACGACCCCATGGATCACGCTCTTAGCCGGGGTGTTGACGGACTCCTGGGTGGTGACGGTCCTCGTCTCGATGGGCTTCATCGCGTGGATCTGGATGTGGGTCCCCGGCATGCAGGCGTACGGTGAGCGGGCGATGATCGCGTGGGCGTTCGACCGCATTGCTCCGGGCCGCCTCGGCCAGGTCAGCGACCGCACGCACTCGCCGGTCGTGGCGATCGCGGCGGCCACCGGGCTCACGGTCGCGTTCCTCGCGCTGTTCGTGTTCACGACCTACTTCATCACGCTGATCATATTCATCGAGCTGGCGCTCCTCGCGTGGATGTTCGTGCTCGCCGCAGGGATTGTTTTCCCGTACCGGAGGCCGGAGATGTACGAGAAGTCGCCGATCTCGAACAAGAAGATGTTCGGGCTGCCGATCATGACGGTTGCGTGCTCGGCCGGCTTCCTGGCGGCGCTGTTCTACTTCTTCGTCCTGTTCTTCGACAGCTTCGCGGCGGGCCACGATCCGAAGCGCCTGACGATCATGGGAGTCACGTTCGTCGGAGGCATCGTGCTGTTCTACGTCGCTCGACAGATCAGGAAGTCCCAAGGCGTAAACATCGACCTGGCGTTCAAGGAGATCCCGATCGAGTAGCGCTGAAGCGCTTCCGACGATGGAGGGATGAAGCTCTTCTGACATGACAGTAGAGAACGAACACTTCGTAGCCGAGGCGCTGCGGGTAGTGGAGGAGGCCGACGGCCAGGGGATCCGGCTACGGATCCTGGGTTCCCTGGCCTACCGGCTCCACTGCCCGGAGAACATCGAGCTCTTCGCCAAGATGGAGCGCGGCCTCACAGACATCGACTTTGCGGCCGAGCGCAAGCAGGCGCGCGAGATCCGTGCGCTCATCTCCTCGAAGGGCTACGTCGAGGACGCCAAGCTCACGATGGCGACCGAGGGCGGCCGGTATTACTTCGAGCACCCGGAGACGGGCCTCGGTATCGACGTCTTCATGGACGAGCTCTACTTCTGCCACCCGATCCCGTTCAAGCAGCGGTTGCACCTCGACAAGCCGACGATCCCGCTCGCGGACCTCGTCCTCGAGAAGATGCAGATCGTCGAGATCAACCTCAAGGACGTCAAGGACACGCTGGTGCTCCTGCTCGAGCACGACGTGGGCGGCGGCGAGCACGGCAAGGAGACCGTCGACGGCGAGTACATCGCCGGCCTCCTCAGCAACGACTGGGGCTTCTACTACACCGTCACGCAGAACCTGCAGAAGGTCGAGAACTTCATCCCCGAATTCGACGTCATCCCGAAGCACCAAGGCGAGACGATCTCGAAGCGGATCGCCCAGCTCGTCGAGGCGATCGAGTCGGCTCCCAAGACCGCCAAGTGGAAGCTGCGGGCGCGGATCGGGCGGCGGCGCCGCTGGTACCAGGAAGTGAACGAGAAAGGCGTGACGTTCTGATGGCCACAGCCGCGGACCGTCCGCTGTTCGAGGTTGCAAAACACATCCCGTCCGGCGTCGACGAGCTGCTGGACTTTGCGTCGGCCGAGGGGATCAACCGCATCGACCTCAAGGTCGGCGACCTCTCCGGCAGGCTGCGCCACGTGTCGTTCCCCGCGCGACGCCTGCCCGGAGCGTTGCGCGACGGCGTGGGCTTCGCGGGGAGCCACTACGGCTTCAGCGGGCCGGTCGGCGAGGACATGGTGATGGTGCCCGATCCCAGCACCGCGTGGATGGACCCGTTCCTGGGGGCGCGCACGATGTCGTTCCTGGCGCAGCCGACGAGGGCGGGGACCCAGGAGCGCTTCGCACGCGACCCGCGCGCTGTCGCGCAGCGAGCCGAGGCGCGGCTCGTAGAACTTGGGTTCGGCACCGAGAGCCGCTGGCTGCCGGAATTCGAGTTCTACCTCCTGCCCAAGGGCGGTCTCGCCGCCGACGCGGGCCAGGTCGTGGCTCCGTTCGCCGACGGCTACCACGCGAGCCCGCCGCGGGATCGCTTCTCGGCCTTCCGGGCGCGCGCCGTCGACATCTTCGAAGGCGCGGGGATCGAGGTGAAGTACGACCATCACGAGACCGGCGCCGAGGGCCAGATGGAGATCGAGCTCGAGTTCGGAGGGCTCGTCGAATCCGCCGACGCGGTCCTGCTGGCCAAGTACATCGTCCGCAACCTCGCCTCAAAGGACGGAGTGGAGGCGGTGTTTTTGCCCAAGCCGCTCGCCGAAGCGTCGGGCAACGGCCTGCACGTCCACTTCCAGGTCTGGGATGGGGACCGGCCCCTCTTCGCCGGCGATCGCTACGGGGGCCTGTCCGACGAGGCGCTGTCGTTCGTCGCCGGCATCCTCGTCCACATCCGCTCGCTCGCGGCTTTCACGAACCCCTCGACCAACTCCTATCGCAGGCTCGTCCCCGGCTACGAGGCGCCGGTCAAGGTTGGATTCGCCACCGGCGACCGCGCCTCGGCCGTTCGCATCCCCGGCTATGCGATCACGCCGGAGCAACGCCGGTTCGAGTACCGGCCGCTCGACGCGACTGCGAACCCGTACCTCGCGTTCGCAGCGCTGCTGATGGCTGGGCTCGACGGGATGGAGCGCGCTCTCGATCCCTATGCGCTCGGCTTCGCTCCGCTCGACGAGGACCCCTCGGCCGTTCCTCCGACGACGTTCCCGCGCACGCTGGCAGAAGCCCTCGACGCGCTCGAGGAGGACGACGACTACCTCCTCAAGGACGACGTGTTCCCGGAGGTGCTGATCGGCGAGTGGCTGTCGCTGAAGCGCGCCGAGCACATGAAGCTCGAGCTCGAGCCGCACCCCTCGGAGCTCCGGATGTATGGAGACATATGAGCCCCGATGCGGTCGTCGGCAAACCGCTCGGCCGGTTCGAGCTGCAGGACCTCGATGGCAACGTCTGGACGCCGAACCGGCTCCGCGGGGCCCCGGCCGTCGTCTTCTGTTTCGCCACCTGGTGAACGTGCAAGGAGCAGCTGCCCGTGTGGCAGCGCTATTGGGATGAAAGAGGCCGGGACTTCACGATGCTGGCCGTCGCACAGGACGTGCAGGGTGAGGAGAAGGTCGCGCCGGTGATACGCGAGCGCGAGATCACGTTTCCCGTCCTGATCGACAGGAACAGCGACCTCGGGGGGTTGCTCGAGTTCCGGGTGGTCCCCTCAGGTGGTTTCGTCGATGCCGAGGGGATCGTGTGTTACCGGCACGTCGACGACTTCGACATCGGCGACCCGCGCGTGCGCGTGAACCTCGAGGACTTCCTGGCCGGCCGCGAGGTGGAGCTCCCGGACCAGGGCGAGAAGATGTCCGAGGAGGCGCTCGAGCTGTTCGCCAAAGGGGCCGGACTGTTTGCGAAGGGCGACCCCGCCGGCGCGGTCGGAATCTGGCGCCAGGCGCTCGAGCACGACCCCGACAACTTCGTGATCCGCTCGCAGATCTGGGCGGTCGAGCACCCCGAGCACTTCTACCCGGTGGTCGACCGCGAGTGGCAGTCGCTGCAATTGCTGAAGGAGGGTTATGACAAGCCCCTCCCGTGACCCCGCCGCGTCCGCGATCGCGCCTCCGCACCTGTCGACCGAGGAGGTCGACGAGCTCTTGTCGAAGACGTTGATCGCGAAGCTCGCGACCCTCGACCCGTCGGGTTCGATCCACCTGGTGCCGATGTGGTACGAGCGCGTCGGCTCGCACATCCATATCCCGACCTCGCACTTCACGCGCAAGTACCACAATCTCGTCCGACACCCGTTCGCGTCGGTGATGGTCGACATCTCGCGTTCCGGGCTGGACCTCAGAGGGGTGCTGATCCGGGGCGCCGTCGACCTCGTGGAGGGAGACGAGGCGAAGGCGCTCAACCGGTCGATCCACCAGCGCTACGTGACCGCCGAGGGATTGCAGCAGCTGGATGTCGCTGCCTACCTCGCCGAGGGAGACGACGCCACAATCCGGGTGTCGATGGATCGGATCGTGACCTGGAACAACGCAGGTTCGTCGGCCGGGAGGGCGCTGATGGCGTCTGGGAACGTCCGGCCGCTCGATGGACGAGAGGAGCCAAGGAGAGATGGTGACCGCAGCCGATAGCTCGAGCCTTCGCGACCGGGCCAACCAGGAGACGTTCGAGAGGCTCGTCCAGTCCGATCCTGTGCTGGTCGACATCCGGCGGGCCGGCGAGATCGTGCCGGGGTTGGAGCCGAACGTCGTGCTCACGTCGGGCGTGGTGATGGATTGGGACGAGTACGGCAACGGACAGCGCAACGCGGTGATCGGCGGCGCTCTGTTCGAGGGTCTCGCCGACACGCCTGAGGACGCGGACCGCAAGATCCGTTCGGGCGACATCATCGTCGACGGCTGCCACCCGCACGGGTGCGTCGGTTCACTCGCCGGCATCTACACCGCCTCGATGCCGGTGTTCGTGGTCGAGGACCGCCGCTATGGGACGAAGGGCTTCTGCAACTTCTACGAGGGCCCGTCGCACAAGCGTCTCAACTACGGCGTCTACGACCAAGAGGTCGACGAGGCGCTGCGGTTCATCGAGCGTGTGATCGCGCCGACGATGGCAGAGGCACTGAAGCGGTCGGAGGGCGGAATCCCGCTCCGCCCCCTGATGAAGCGCGCGGTCCACATGGGTGACGAGCTCCACAGCCGCAACACTGCGGCGACGCTCTTGTTCATTCGCGAGCTGTTCCCTCACCTGTTGAACGTGTACGTGGACCGGCCCGACGACGTGTCGAAGACGCTGCAGTTCATGTCCGAGAGCGACTACTTTTTCCTCCGGCTTGGGATGGCCGCTGGCAAGGCGACGGCGGACGCCGCGCATGGAGTCGAAGGCTCCAGTGTCTGCACCGCGATGACCTTTTCCTCCAAGTATTTTTCGATCCGCGTTGGAGGCTTGCGTGACGCGTGGTTCAGCGCGCCGCTCGAGCCGATGCAGGCGAAACTCTTCGACGGATTCACAGAGGAAGACATCGAGTTCATGGGGGGCGAGAGTCCCATCAACGAAACGGTGGGACTAGGCGGTTTCGCTCAGGCGGCGGCCTTCGCCCTCCAGGTGTATCAGGGTGGAAGTCCCCAAGACATGATCCAGATGAACGAGAACATGTATCGGATAACCGTGGGGGAGCACGAGGAGTTTAAGATTCCGTACTTCAGATACAGGGGAACGCCGACAGGCATAGATGTCTTCAAGGTCGTGGAGACAAGCATCCAACCGGTCATGGACATCGGTGTCGCGGGTCGTGGTGGGGGCCAGATCGGTGCTGGCATCATGAGAGCACCGCTGGCGTGCTTTGAATCTGCGGCCGAGGCGTATACGGAGGCGTATCCGAACGCAGCGGCGACTACGGTAAGTACCTGACAGCAAAAGCACAGGATGCAATAGAAAGAAGGGGAGTTGGAACTACACCCGGTGGTCATCGCCGGTGGTTCTGTCCGTGTGACCATAGTCCAAAGACCTCGCTAGGGAGATTGCGTGCCCGCTTACTTCCGTACTCTGAGAATGGCGAAACTCGATCGATGGCGGTTCGCGGCCGGACTGGAAAGATGTGAATCTTGCCAAAACAAATCGTTCGATGCATCTGTCGGAATGTGTCGCGTCTGTGATTTCACCGTAGAAGGGGCGTGGAAGGCGATGCTGAGGGATCGAGAAGGAGACACTCCTCCGCTTCCGCCAATCGCATAGCCCTGGCCAAGTCCACCAGATCGTTGGCTCATGCTGCCGTGGCGTTGATCGGGTAGCCGTTCGGCGAGCGTCGGCGGCGGAACGCCCTGATAAGTACACGTGGGGCGGGCAGTCACCGGGCCGCGCCGGCTCGGGTGACAATGCAGACATGGAAACCGCGCGCTCGATCGCCCTATTCGTTTTGGCTGCCATCGCCAAGATCGGTGGCGCCTATCTCGTATGGCAAGGCGTGCGTCGGGATCGGGGTTTGTTAGCGATCGCAGTCGGGATCGCTGCTCTGGGCGCAAATGGGTTCGTCGCCACATTGCAGCCCGACAAGCACTTCGGCCGCGTGCTTCTGCCTACGGAGGAGTATTTGTCTCTGATCACGCGCAGCTGGTGCGGGGCGATGCCCCAGCGCCTGCAGGCATCATGGAGAACAGGTTCCGCAGGGAGCGGGTGACTCTCCCGTGAGGTCCTTCGATCATTGGATCAGATCCTGCTTGCTGGCGGCACAGAGTTTGATCCAATCGCCCGTCCAGCGTTCGCCGCGCGTTGGGAACCTGAAGGGTGCACAAACTCAGCTCCGTCATGCTGCCGCCTCATAGTATTCGTGCAGCAGCCCGCCAAGGCGATCTCGCCGACAAACCCTTGCGTCAACGGGAAGCGTTGTCTTCTCGAACTCTTCCTGCTCCGGTGGTTGAAGTTGCAGCGCACGGTGAGGTCGCTGTTGGTTGTAATGACGAATGTAGATCTTGAGAACGCGCTCGAGGTGACGACGGGAGGAGATGAGCAGCCACTCCAGGCACTCGGTCCTGACGGTTGTCAATGGCCATCCTGCCCAAACGATTCTCACCTGCCCGTCCCCTCGGCTCTCCTGTCCTCCCACGCCCTTTGTCAATCCTTTTGTCAATCCCTCAGGCGGGAGCGGCCCTCACTAACTAGCATCGACCGGGATATGACTAACCCTCTGGCCTGCACAAACAGGAACACGGACGCTGGGACGGAATAGGGCAGAACCCGCAGACACGGACTCTTAATCCGTAGGTTGGTGTCGAAATCGCCCCGTTTCTTCCGCCCACGCCTCAATTTCTTGACGGAGCCAAAGTCGCGTTCGTCCGCCCCCCCGCTCCACCACAGGGCGAGGCATGTCTGC
>JACDBF010000107.1 GCA_013695055.1 Actinomycetota bacterium | reverse complement strand
GTCGGGTGCTGCGCCCGCCGCGCCGGCGCCGGCGTCACCCGCCTCCGAGGCCGGCGCGTCGCTGCTCTCGGGCACTCCTTCCTCAGCGGCAACCGTCTCGACGGTATCGACCTTGTCGGTGAACGAGGACTTGAACTCCTTGACGGCCCCTTCCAGCTTCTCGCTCAGCGCGTCGTCGAGATCTCCCGTGTCGCGGATGGATTCGCCGATATCGGAGTGGCGTGTGCGCATGTGCTCGAGAAGTCCGGATTCAAAGTCACGGACCTTGTCCACGGGAATGTCGTCCAAGTAGCCGTTGCTTCCCGCCCAGATCGAGATGACCTCGTCTTCTACCGAGAAAGGCGTGTATTGCTTCTGCTTGAGAAGCTCGACCATTCGTCCTCCTCGGTCGAGCTGTGCCTGCGACGCCTTGTCGAGCTCGGACCCGAACTCCGCAAAGGCCTCAAGGGCGCGGAACTGGGCCAGATCCAGACGCAAACGGCCGGCCACCTTCTTCATGGCCTTGATCTGCGCGTTACCTCCGACTCGCGACACCGATATCCCGACGTTGATGGCCGGACGAACTCCCGAGAAGAACAAGTCCGTCTCAAGGAAGATCTGGCCGTCGGTAATCGAGATAACGTTCGTTGGGATGTAGGCGGAGACGTCGCCGCCCTTGGTCTCGATGATGGGCAGCGCAGTCATCGAGCCCGCACCGTTGTCATCCGAGAGCTTCGCCGCCCGCTCGAGCAGACGCGAGTGCAAATAAAAGACATCGCCGGGATAGGCCTCGCGACCCGGGGGGCGGCGAAGCAACAAAGAGATCTGCCGGTAGGCGATCGCCTGTTTGGAGAGGTCGTCGTAGACGATCAGGGCGTGCTCACCGTTCTCCATCCAGTGCTGGCCCATGGCACAGCCGGCGTAGGGAGCCAGGTACTGGAAGGGCGCCGGATCAGAAGCCGCGGCGTTGACGACGACCGTGTATTCCAAGGCGCCGGCTTCATCGAGAGCGGCGACGACCTCGGCGACCGTTGAAGCCTTCTGACCGATGGCCACGTAGATGCACTTGACGGCCTTATCGGTTCCCCAATTTTCGCGCTGGTTGATGATGGCATCGATCACAATCGCAGTCTTGCCGGTCTGGCGGTCGCCGATGATGAGCTGTCGCTGGCCTCTGCCGATGGCGGTCATGGTGTCGATGGCCTTGATCCCGGTCTGGAGAGGCTCCTTCACCGGCTGGCGCGCGGTCACGCCGGGGGCCTGAACCTCGAGCTGCCGACGCTCGGACGTCTTGATCGCGCCCTTGCCGTCAATCGGCTCGCCGAGCGCGTTCACGACGCGGCCCAACAGCTCGTCGCCGACGCCCACCGAAAGCACCTGGCCCGATTGCTTCACGGGAGATCCTTCTTCGATGTGGGAGACGTCGCCCAGGATGACGCAGCCGATGATGTGTTCCTCGAGGTTCATCGCGAGACCGACGATGCCTCCGGGGAACTCCAGCATCTCGTTGGCCATAGCGCCGGGGAGCCCCGTCACGCGTGCGATGCCGTCGCCGACCTCGTCTACGCGTCCAACTTCCTCGCGCTCCAGCGTGGGCTTGAAATCGGAGACGTACTGCTTGAGAGCCGAAGAGATTTCCTCGGGACTAATGGACATAACGTCCGTACCCGGATTGCGCTTTTCTGTCTGTGCCACTTAACCCCTCACCTGTTCTCTGAGTTGTTCGAGACGTCTTCTCAAGGATCCATCGATGATCGTCTCGCCGACCTTGGCAACAACGCCTCCGATCACAGAAGGGTCGACGATCGCCTTCACCTCGACCTTCTTGCCGGTCGCCTTCGATAGAGCTGCGGCAAGCTGCTCGTGCTGCTCTCTCTGCAGGGGAACCGCCGACCGGACCTCCGCGACCACGGACTCGCGCTCCTCGGCGGCGAGCGCGCTCAGCTCCCCGAGAATCTGAGGAAGCTGCCGGGCCCTCCCCTGAGCCACGATGAAATTCAACAAGCCGAGAGTGTGCGGTGAGACCTTGTCCGTAAGAAGCTCATCGAGAACCTTGGCGCGCTGATCCTTGTCCAACGACTGGTTCGCTAGAGCCTGTTTGAGCTCGTGATTGGACTCGAGCAGCTTTCCGAAACGATAAAGCTCGTCTTCGACGCGGTCGAGCTCGTCTTCGGCACGCACCACGCTGAACAGCGCCTGCGCGTAGCCATGGATGAGCGCGTCGGAAGCCATCAGGCAGTTCTTCTCCCATTGCCGCTCATGCCGGAGACTTCCTCAATGTAAGCATCGACAAGGTCGCGCTGGGTTTCGCCGTCGATAGAGCGACCGACCACCTTTCCGGCAAGGTCTATGGACATGTCCGCAATCGTCGTGCGCAGCTCCTGTACCGTTCGGTTGCGCTCCGCCTGAATTTGCTCCTGAGCGCGCGTCACGATCCCTTCGGCGTCTTTCTCGGCTTTAGCGATTAAGTCCTTGCGAACGTCTTCTGCCTGCGAGCGTGCATCCTCGATGATGCGATTTGCTTCTGAACGAGCGTCACCCAGCTGGCTCTTGTAGTCCTCGCGCATCTTCTCGGCGTCCTGCTTTGTCTTCTCGGCGTCCTCGAGATCACTCTGAATCTTGCGCTGCCGGTTCTCGACTCCCTCACGCAGCCGGGGGAAGGCAAGCTTGCTGAGGACGACGAATACAACTGCGAAGCAGATCGCGCCCCAGATGAGCTCGGGGATGGCTGGAAGAATCAGGTCGATTCCTTCGCGCGCTTGCTCCTGCGCGAGCGTGATGTGGTTGGCGTCTGGTGCCATCTTGTCTCCTCGCTCGATCTAGATGATGAAGGAGAGCACGAAGCCGATAAGCGCCAGCGCCTCGATCAGCGCGAAGCCCAGGAACATCGTGGTTCTCGTTTGTCCGGCCATCTCCGGCTGCCGGGCCATCGCTTCAATCGCGCTCGAGAAGACCAACCCGATGCCGACGCCCGGGCCGATCGCGGCCAGCCCATAGACCAGCCCATGCGCCAGGGCCTCGAGGCCGGCATCCGTGACGCCCCCGGACTCTTGCGCCAGCACCAGCAATCCATCCACCATGTACTCCTCCTCATGTGATCAGTCTCGCTTGTTTAAGCTGCCAGTCCTTCGGTTTCGTGCTGCGTGGTGTGCTCGGTTTCCTCCGCGTGGTCGTCTTCGCCTCCGTCGTGGCCGTGGATCGCCTCAGAGATGTAAAAGGCCGAAAGCATCGTGAAGATGTACGCCTGAATGCTGATAACCAAGAGCTCAAAGACGATGAGCACCGCCGCCACGATGGCGGTGACGATCCCAAGAGGCAGCGACAACTCGAACTTCACAAACTCCGCGCTAAAGAGGAAGAAAATCGTCAACAGAACGTGTCCCGCCATCATGTTGGCGAGCAGTCGAATGGCGAGCGTCAGGGGCCGGATGACGAACACCGAGAAAAGCTCGATGATCGCCAGGAGAGGCTTGATTATGAGGGGCACTCCGGGCGGAAACAGCGTGCCCTTGAAATAGTTCACGGGCCCCTGTTTCACTATCCCCACGACATTGAAAACGATGTACGACAGCAGGGCGAGAGCCGCTGGGATCGCCATTCGCGACGTGACCGGGAAGTTGATCCCCGGAACGATTTCGAGCAAGTTCGCGAAGAAGATGAAAAAGAACAACGACGCAAGATAGTTGGTGTATTTGACTCCTTCAGGACCGATGACGTCGACGGCAATGTTGTTGCGAACGAACAGGTAAGCGGTCTCGGCGAGGTTGCGAAGCCCGCGTGGCACGAGTCCCTTGGCCCGAGCTCCGAGCACGAAGAACGCCATGCACAGAAGCGACGCCACGAACATGAGCATCACTACTCGGTTGATTTCAAACGGCGTGCCCGAAAGCGCTATGGGCTCCCAGAAAAACAGCTCGTTTGTATCCAGCTCCACGAATCTAGCTCCTTGTCTTTGCGGGCAGCTTGGCAGACGGGCGCAACTTGGAACGATCGCTCTCACCCTGCGGGCCGGGGGGCGCGTATGCCCCGGACGCTTCCCAAAGGACCAAGAGAAGGTGGCTCGAGACCAGCACGATTCCGGTTACGGGAAAGGACACGAGATCCAGCGCCTGGAGGCCGAGAGCGATTCCCGTCAGCGCCGCCAGGCCCACGCCGAAGGCCGCCAAGCCGGCCGGAAGAAGCAACTGAGGATTGGTCTCTGCTACTCCACCGATGATCCGCGCCGACAGCCACAGGTTGAACAACGTCATGCTCAGGCCCACGGCCGCCGAGAGCCCCCAGTGCCAGGAGCCGAACAGCCAGGCGCCCGCGATGACCAGCGGAGCCAGATAGGCGCCGCGCCTGATCATGCGGCCGACCATCTCGCGTTCGATCAAACGTCGCTCCTTTGCGTCGCGTAGTACACGTAGAAGAAACCGACCACCCAGCCGAGGATCGTTCCGACGATCTGGGCCCAGGGCTCCGATCCGAGCGCCCCGTCTACCGCCCGTCCCCCCAACCACAAGAGGATCACGGGGAGGGCGAACCCAAACGCAAGGGCAAGTCCCCGCGAGGCGCCGGAAAAGCCTTCGCCCGCCTCGCGGCCGAAGTTACTCGGCCCAGCTCTTCGTCCGGTCACCTAAAGGATCAGCCTCCACAGCTCGTTGCTCCCCGGGGCCATCTCCTCGGCGACAAAGAGAACCGAGTCTCGTGTCGGGGGTCTGGCACGAGCCCATCCTAACTCACGGACGACGCTTGTGATTTCTTTCACAAAGTCCTTCCGCGACAACCTTCCCCGGGTTGCGAGCGCTCGGCGCCTCGCTGTGGGGCCCAACGAGGAAAGCTCCGCTTAGGTGCCGCCTTGCTCGTTGATCAGCCTCGTCAGCACCGGGAAAAGGGTGTAGAGCACGATCGCCACCACGGCGATGGGCAGAGCAAAGATCACATCTTTGCGGTCCAAGAAGCTGAAGGCAAGGCCCGCTCCCGCGGCCAGGGCGGACCACACGTACATGACGATGACCGCCTGGCGGTGACCGTGGCCCATGTCCATCAGCCGGTGATGAATGTGCTGCTTGTCGGCCCTGAACACCGAGCGCAGATGCCGGGCCCGGCGGACGATGGCGAGCACCGCGTCGATGATCGGCAGGGCCAGGACGGCGAGGGGAATCAGCAGCGGAAAATAGGAGAGGAAGACCGCCGAGGTTGAAGCGCCCAGCTCTGACTGCACGCTGCCCACTCCGGAAACGGTCGCCGCTCCGAGGGCCAGACCCAGCAACATCGCGCCGGAGTCGCCCATGAAGATGCTTGCCGGGTGGAAGTTGTGCCTTAGAAATCCGAGCGTCACGCCGACGAGGATGATCGCAACCAAAGGAGCCATCGGGCGAACGGCGTAAACGTCGGCGGCCTCGAGCCGGTAGGTGTAAACGAAGAATGCCGAAGCCGCGATCGCGACGATGCCCGCTGCCAGCCCGTCCAGGCCGTCCACGAGGTTCACCGCGTTGACGATCGCCACCAACCACAGAACGGTCACCAGCACCGAAACGTCGGGGCCGAGGCTTATGACCTGGCGGGGAAGCAAGATGAACTGCATCTGCACGCCGGCCAGGTAAACGACGCCGGCGGCGAAAACTTGGCCCGCCAGCTTCACGGGGGCCGGCAGATCCCGCAGGTCGTCCACGACGCCCAGCGTGAAGATGATGAGACCTCCGGCCGCAAGGCCGAGAGGCTCAGACGAGCTCGAAAACAACTCCCGGAAATCGCCATACGGAAGAAAGGCCGCTATGGCGCCCGCTCCCACTATGCCGACGAAGATCGCCGTTCCTCCCAGCGTGGGGGTGGGATGCGCGTGAACCTTGCGGTCGCTCGGCTGAACTATGACGCCCAAGCGCAGCGACAGCCGCCTCACCAACGGCGTCGACAAGTAGGTAATTGCGAACGCACATACGCCGACGAGCAAATACGGAAGCGCCGTCATAGCTCAGGCGAAGTCCGGGTAAGGCCTGAAACGCTCGGTGAGGGACTTGACGGCCGCGCGCACCTCGTCTTGCGCATCGGATGAATCATCCTTTAGGCAGAGCGCCATCATCCGTGCCACTTGAGTCGCCTCTTGTTCCTTCATGCCCGAGGTCGTGATCGCCGGAGTGCCTATCCTGATGCCGGAGGCGATGAAGGGCTTCTGGGGGTCATAGGGAATGGCGTTCTTGTTCACGGTGATACCGACGTCGTCGAGCCGAGCCTCGGCCTCTTTGCCCGTGATGTCGATGGGCTGCAGGTCGACGAGCATCAGGTGATTATCGGTGCCGCCCGAGACGATCCTTAGCCCCTCCTCCTCGAAGGTCGTAGCCATGGCGCGCGCGTTGGCCACGGTCTGGTGGGAATAGGTGCGGAAGTCCTCGGTAGAAGCCTCTTTGAAAGCGACGGCCTTTGCGGCTATCGAGTGCATGAGCGGACCACCCTGCCAGCCGGGAAAGACCGATTTGTCGATTACCTTCGCGTGTTCCCGCTTGCACATGATCATTGCGCCGCGCGGCCCCCGAAGGGTCTTGTGGGTCGTACAGGTGACGATGTCCGCGTGCTCGACGGGGTTGGGATGAGCGCCGCCTGCGACCAAGCCTATGAAGTGGGCTGCATCGACCAAGAAGAGCGCCCCCACCTCTTCGGCTATGGCTTTGAAGCGCGCGAAATCCCAGATCCGTGAATAAGCGGAGTAACCGGCGATAAGTAGCTTGGGGCGTTCTGTGCGCGCGACGGCCGCGACGTGATCGTAATCGATCGTCTCACTCTTTCGCGCCACACCGTAAGACACGACATCGAAGAGCTTGCCGGAAAAGCTCACCGGCGAGCCGTGGGTGAGGTGACCGCCGTGAGCAAGCTCCATGCCCATGATCTTGTCGCCGGGCTCTAGGAACGCAAAGTACGCAGCGACATTCGCCTGAGCGCCGGCATGTGGCTGCACGTTGACGTGCTCGGCGCCAAACAGCTCCTTGGCCCGGTCGATCGCGAGGTTTTCGACAACGTCGACATGCTCACATCCGCCGTAGTAGCGCCGGCCGGGGTAGCCCTCGGCATACTTGTTGGTCAACGGAGTTCCGAGAGCGGCAAGGACGGCCGGCGACGAGAAATTCTCGGAAGCAATAAGCTCTATCTTGGCGTTCTCTCTGTGTACCTCGGCGAGTATCGCGTCGGCTGCTTCGGGATCGATTTTCTCGACCGCCGCCCAGTCGGCCCAACCCGGATTGCTCATTTAAAGCTCCTCTCCCTGCCGGCCCCCCTGTTTTCCAGGGTCAC
>JACDBF010000102.1 GCA_013695055.1 Actinomycetota bacterium | reverse complement strand
GGCTTGGATCTCTCGATCCCGGATTCCCCGAGTCCAGATGTCAATGAGCCCGTTCCTCTTAGCGCTATTGTTCGCAGGGATCGTCTCGGTGGTCTCATACACGAGTATGAGCATGCGGCATGAGCAGGGTGATCGGCTTTTTCGCACCCAACAGCGCATTGGTGTCCCCATGGCGGGATATCCAAGCCCACCGCGGAGCGAATGAATAGAGCGGCGGTGGCAGACTCCCGGATCTACGACGCCGTGGAATGCTTGGGCGGTTGAGCACTTTGAGCGGTTCGTTTCATAAAGATCGAGGGAACAGCCTCAACCGCTTCGTCCGCGGTCATCGTACGAGTCGGCCTGTCTCTCTCTGCAGGAAAGTGATGGTCAGGAGGCGCTCCTTCGCGCGGAGACCTCTTTGACTTTAGGCCCCAGGAGACTTTGCGTTGCTGCAGCTAACGAGTGTTGGTCGGAGACGACCACCTCGGACATCGCTGGAGTTCCCGTCGCTCCCCAAGCGACGACCAGAGCGTGAGGCTTGGGATAGCGGGCTAAGACCTCCGCAGCGTCTTGAAGGTAGGCGAGAGCATTGGCGATGCCGACAGTCTCCCGTGTCTTCTCCTTCTCTGTGAGCTTGGCCTCAACCAGAGTTAGACGTGGCGGGTTCTGACCGACAAGTAGAAAGTCGGGTCTGAAAGGGCGAGGATTCTGCACTTGGTTATCGGATTGGACTCTGGCCAAGAAACCGGACCGCTCTGGTCGGTTGACCACCCATAGTGAGCGTTGCCAATAGAGGTCGATTTCCTCTTGCCCTCGCCGAAGAGATGCGAAGGGCAACGGTTTGACAGTGGACTTCCCGAGTAGGCGCAGGATCTGAATCTTGAATCCCTCAGTTTCGAGAGCGTCGAGAATCTCAAAACCAACGAACAGCTCGAATAAGGTCGCCTGGTCCTCTGGGACGAGAATGGATTTCTTGAGAACGCTCTCAACAATCTCCGGACGCAACATCTCGACCCCGTCTCGGGCAAGTCGGTCGAACTGAACGATTCGGCCATACCTCCTCTTTTCAAGGTCCAAAAGCAGGCGCTCTGAGAAGCCGGAGATGAGTGGTGCCGGCGGGCAGTAAAGAGGCAGCCCCGAGCTCGACCACTACGGCGTCCGTGTCTTCTATGACGCGGGCGTCTTTCGATGTAACGGGAACTCCAGTCCACGTCCGCGCCGGAGGCGCGCTTGAACCAGTAAAGAAACTCGTAACCGATGGGCGGCATGTTGGACGCCAGCGCGCATCGCGGCAGCTGCGGATGGTCAAGGTGTCGTCACGCAACGAAGATGCGGAACGGGTGGCCTGACAGATCCGCGAACACAAACAAGGGCTCGCCGGGGTCATCAATCCGGTCAAGAACGAGTTCCGCGCCCAGGGCCTCCGCTCGCTCACGCTGCCTGTGCAACTCAGCACGGCTCGAAACCGTGAAATCAACGTGCAACTGCATAGTGACATCGTGCTCGGGCCACGTTGTCCGAGGCAGGTGATCGACCTGCTGGAAAGCGAGCTTGCGCACCCCGTCGGAGTCCACGAGCACGAGCCAATACGCCTCGTCAGGTGCCCCGTCCGCGGGCGGTTCGTCACCGGGTCGGTACAGCAGGCCGAGCAGATGCCGGTAGAACTCGGCGAGTTCTCGCGGTCTGGTGGTGTCGAGAACGGTGTGCAGCAGCTGGTGGTACTCAGCCATGAGCCTTCCTCCGGGGTGACCGAGACGCGGTCCGCACACCCTAGAGTCCCACCTTCCCGAGATCTGCACCGCGACGAGCGCTCATCGGCATGACAGCGCGGTTCGCGGCATGTCCGTGAAACTCACCGCGGCTGTCGGGGCGACGATTTCTTGGAACGCTGACCTCAAGCCCGGATCCAGCTAGCGAGTTCGGGAGCAGAGGAGCAGGCTGCAGAGGGCCTCGGTTGTCCAGGTGACGTATCGCTGAAGGGTCCAGCCGCGTCCTTCAGTGAAGTTGAGGAAGACGTCGGCGCCGGCAAGGGTGAGGAGCACGTCGGTGGCCTCGTCCGGGTCCAGACTTTCCCGGAGCAGGCCGCGTGAGACGAGGGTGCCGATGTAGGTGCGGAAGCCCTGCGTACGCAGTGACTCGTGGTGAGCGATCAGGTCGACGATCTCGGGATCGGTGGTCGCTGCGGCGACTGCCACGCGGTCGAGGACGGCGGAGCGGGTACTGATCTCGGCGACGTTGGTGACGAAGAGCTCGATGGCCTCCCGGCCGTCGGTTGTTGTCATCGCTTCCTGCCACCAGGAGGTCTGTTCCGGCGGGGCGGGGTCGTCTTCGCCCATCACAGCGCTGTCGATCGCGGCGGTGAGCAGCGCGGGTTTGGTGTGGAAGACGAAGTACACCGTCTGCACGGCCACGCGCGCCCTCTTCGCGATCGCCGCCATCGTCGTGCCGTGGTAGCCGCTGGCCCGGAACTCCTGGGTCGCCGCCCTGACGATCGCCGCCCGAGTGCGGGCGGCGCGTGCTTTACGGGAAAGCTTCTTGACGTCATCCATGACGGTTCGTAGACTAGTGGAAGTCACTAGTGACGTCCACTAGTCAGCCACACTAGCGAAGGATGGGGGTCCTCTCCAACCTGGCAGAACCCGCCTACACGGCCGGTGATAGAGGAAGGACGCGGCATGAGGAGACTCAACATGCAGACGCGCATCGACATTGACCGTCCAGCTGGAGAGGTCTTTGACTTCGTCGCCGATCAGACCAACGCCCCTCGATGGCAGCATGGACTCCACGAAGTGCGCCGAACCACGCCAGGTCCCGTCGGCGTTGGCACCGAGCACGTTTTTGTGCGTCGCTTCGCCGGGATGAACATCGAGTCCCGGAACCTCTTCACCGCGTACGAGCCCGGCCGCTTCGTCTCCTTCGAGATTCCCTCCGGCAAGATCACCGGCGAAGCCTCGTACCTGGTCGAACCCACCGGTGTCAACACCTCCCGGCTGATCAGCGAGGTGCACTTTCGCGTGTCAGGCCTAGCCGGGCTGGCCGCGCCCGTCCTGGCGCGAGTGTTCGAACGAGACAGCAGGAAGAACGTGGCCGCGTTGAAAGACCTCCTCGAGCACGGAGGCGATTGACGCGGGGTCGGCTAGGGCTTCGCTTCGCCATCCAGACTTCTCGGGCCGACCGCATGACACCCTTCAGCGCTTTACATATGGCAGCCGACGAACTCGCCGCCGCTGGCCGTTGGCTGGTGGTCCGCAACGGCTATCACGCCGAGCGGGAGGTGACGACCGGGGCCGCTGCGCTACCGGTGCGGGCGCCGCGGGTGAACGACCGGCGGGTCGAGGAGAGCACCGGTGAGCGGGTGCGGTTCGCCTCGTCGATCTTGC
>JACDBF010000088.1 GCA_013695055.1 Actinomycetota bacterium | reverse complement strand
AGCTTGGCCATCGTTGGGGCGATGAGGGGCATGATCGGGCGAATCTGGTCTTCTCGGTCCCGCCACTTGTCCGGGCGCGGTGGGCTCGTCGTCTGCACGGGGTGCGCTCCGAGATCGGACGCCATCGCCGTTACTGCCTTCGAAGGAGGAAGGCCGAGGCCCTCGAGGATGCGAGCGATCTCCATCTCGGGCCGAGCCAGAAGATCCTCGAAGCGCAGCTCCAGGATCCTTTCCTTTGGGATATGCGCCAGGTCGGCCAGGGCGGTCTCGTAGGACGAAACGTACTGGAGGGCGGCAACTTCGGGAATCGAGCTGTGTGACCACTCGCGCCACCCCGGCGGCAGCAGGTAGCACCAGAAACGGCCCTTGTACTCGGCGAGGTCGAGGGGCTCGGGCAGCCGGTAGGAAATGCCGTGGCGAAGGGTCCAACCCTCGATCAACGAGCTCACCGTGGCGGGCCCGTTGCGCTTTAGCAGGACGAATACGGCGTCGGGGAAAAGCTCGTTCAGATAGGGAACTCGCAGACTGCTGCGCGGGGTCTTGTCCATGAATCGCGCGCTGCCCGCGATCTTCGCTATTCCCGCGTAGATCCGGCCCGGCTCGTCCGGGTGGATGTCGTCCGCGGTCAGCCTGTCCGAGGTCCAGCCCTTAAGGCGCGGGTGCTGGTAGGTGTTCCAGAGGATGTGGCCTTCTCCTAGAGGACCTCCGAGCAATTCGTGCCGGCGGAGCAGCCGAAACAAGAGTGTCGTGCCCGATCGAGGGCACCCCAGTATGAAGATGGGTCGCTCCGGAGCGGTGCCGGCGTGCGTGCCCGCGCTGCGAGCCTGTAGCCAGAGCCGGTTGAAGTGCAGCAGGCGGCGCCGAACGAACACTTCAATTCGTTGCGGCAGTGGGTCGTCGACCACTCCGGGGGGCCGACGGCTGATCGCTCGGCGCTTGGTGCGGTCCCAAATATCCTTGGCGTGGCTTTTCATCGTCATGGTTGCATTCTGCTATGTCAGACGATGATCTCCGTAGCGATCATTTCTAAGGCTGCCCGAAACGCGTGCCGACCCCGAGTTTTGGGAATCGCTAGCGTCCGGTTGGCTCCAAGGATGCTTGGAGGGGTAGCGAGAGGATGAACGACACTTGCCCTCGCGCCGAGCTCACGTCGATCACACCGTTCAACGAGCGCGCCAGCTTGGAAGCGATGAACAATCCCAAGCCGACGCCTGCGGCGCCGTCCGCCGGGGCTCCGCGCTGGAAGGCGGAGAACAAGCGCGAGTAGTCGACGTCGTCGGGAAGGGTCCCTAGATTGTGAACGCCGATCGAGACGCGGCCGGATTCGACCAGAGCTTCCACGGATATATCGGTCCCCTCGGGCGAGTGCGAGAGCGCGTTCTCCAGCAGGATGCCGAGGATGTCCCGCACCGCCCGCGCATCGACGACCAAGGTGACCTCCGGAAGGTTCGCCACGCTCACCGTTCGAGAGTGGTCGAATCCCTTCAAGGCGTCTCCGATGACCTCCGGCAAGAATGCAGGCACCGGCTCGGCGGCCAGCTCTGCTTTTGCTCCCGCCAGCAGGTTGTCGATCAACCTCTTTAGATCCTGTGCGCGCTCGTAGGAGTTGGAGATGAGCTCATCTCGTACGTCGTCGGGTAGCGCCTGATAGTGCCTTCGCAAAGTGAGCAGCAGTCCCATGATCGCGGTGAGCGGCGTCTTGAGCTCGTGCGAGACCATGGCGAAGAACATCTCCTGAGATCGTTGGCTTTCGCGCAGCGACTCGATGGAACGAGCGTCGCTCAGAGCTAGGCTCGCGTGCTGAGCGAAGGCGATCAGCGCGTCCTGCTCGCAGGGCGTGTAGTTGCGGTGCGGCTCGCAAGAGGCCACAAGGAGGCTGCCCACGACCTCGTCCCCTTGATGGACGGGGGCAGCCATGGCGGCCCGGAGGCCCTTCTCGATCAGCAGAGGGTGCCCGAGGGCGGCGTTGGCGTACTCCTGCTCGACGACGAGGCGGTTCTCTTGGATCGCCAGGCCCCCGACTCCTTGACCGAGCGGCGTTCTTCGGATGGCATCGAGCGTCTCAGGGCTGAGGCCGCAGGTCGAGGCCAGCACGCAATAAGAGGGGTCGTCTTCGTCGATCAAGCGCAGGCCGACGACCTCATCGCCCAGCAGCTCGCTCGCTCCGGCGGTGATGGAATCGAGCACCGAGGGCAGGGCCGCGTGATGCGAGATGGAGCGCTGGATTCGGGCAAGCCTCTCGAACAGCTTCTGGCGCTGCAACAGCACCTCCAGCTGAGCCTCGTGATCCAATCGGACGCCCTTTTCTTCTCCGCGAGCTCCGCCGGCGCTGTCATGCGCGACGGACGGGCCGGCATTTCCGGCGCCTGCACAGATATCGGCACGCCCGGGCAGGCCCTGTAAGCGCGTGAGCGGGAATGTGTGCGGCCCACGCCCTGAGAGGATGGCCGCCGGCGGCTCTTCCGATATTCGATGGGACTCGAAAGGGAGGTGGTGGCATGCGTTCTGAGGTTCGGCTGACCTCTTATTCTCACGGCGGCGGCTGAGCGTCCAAGCTCGGTGAGACCGAGCTGGCGCAGGTCTTGCGCCACGTGAATGCCACCTCGTCCGATCCCGCCCTCCTCGTGGGCCTCGATGTTCCCGACGACGCGGCCGTCTACCGCCTCAGGGAGGATCTCGCGCTCGTTCAGACCGTCGATTTCTTCACTCCCATCGTCGACGATCCATGGGCGTGGGGTCGGATAGCGGCCGCTAACGCGCTGTCGGACGTGTACGCGATGGGAGGCCGGCCGCTGACCGCTCTCAACTTGGTCGCGTGGCCCCGGGCGCTCGATCTCGAGCTCCTCGGCCGCGTGCTCGAGGGTTCGCTGGACGCTTGTGAGGAAGCGGGGGTCGCGGTTGTGGGTGGGCATTCGGTAGACGACCCCGAGCCCAAGTTCGGGCTGGCGGTGACCGGCACCGTCCACCCGGATCGCGTCGTCCGCAAGACGGGAGCCGGGCCCGGAGCAGAGCTCGTTCTGACCAAGCCGCTCGGCATGGGGATCATCTCGGCGGCGGTCAAGGACGGCTCGGCGGGCCCCGAAGCCGAGGCGGAGGCGGTGGCGATCATGAGTCGTCTCAACGCCCACGCCTGTGAAGCGATGCTGGAGGCGCGGGTGAGATCCGCCACCGACGTGACCGGCTTCGGTCTCATGGGGCACCTCCTGCAGATGCTTGACCGGGACCTCGACGCCGAGGTCAGCGCATCCGCCGTGCCGTTGGTGACGGGGGCCAAAGAGCTCGCCGGCCGAGGCGTGTTACCGGGAGGGAGCAGGCGAAATTTCGAAGCCGGAAAGGAGCGCGTCGACGCGGACGGCGTGGACGAGTCGCTTCGAGCGGTTCTCTTCGACGCGCAGACCTCGGGAGGGCTGCTGATGGCCGTCGATCCATCGAGGACCGCCGAGCTGCTCGATTCG
>JACDBF010000036.1 GCA_013695055.1 Actinomycetota bacterium | reverse complement strand
ATCGCCGCTCGGGTGGGCAGCGACAGGACCTTGGCGGTCCTGGTGGCGGAGTCGTCTCCCAGGGGGGTCATCAACTCTTTGCTAACAGATTTAAGAGTATTTAGCAAGTGCTAATAGTGCGAAAGGTTCGCCGAGGACGTCGCCGGTGACGGCCGGAGGCGACTAGAGGTCCTTGTGGAAGCTCAACCCGCCCCGCGAATAACCCATGCCACGCTCGTAGGGCACCGACGATCGGCGCGCTCGCCGTGGAACGAAGCTTGATCTCGTCCTCCGAGCCGGGAGGAAGTCCCTCGCCGGAAGGGATGCGGAGGTTGTCGGGAGCCAAGTCCGCGTAGTAGCGACACATGTCCAGCCAGATGCGGGCGAATGCGGCCGCGTCGCCCACCCGTGCGCGGCGCGCGAGCGGGGTCGTCACGGTGGAACATCCATAGCGACCGGGAAAGTCGTGAGGTAGCAGAACGGCTCCGTGGCTCGGCGGCCGAGGCCGGCGTCACTCCGGTTTTCGCCCCGAGCCCTCCTCGAGAGCCTCGAGCAGGGTGTTCCAGCCGAGCAGGGCGCACTTGATCCGCACCGGATACTTGACGACTCCCTTTAGCGACACGAGATCGCCGATCAGGTCGGGATCCCCCTCTTCCTCGCCGGCCATCATGCGCTTGATGGACTCGGCCAGCGCGGTGGCGTCCTTAACGCCCAAGCCTTCCACGCGCTCGGTCATCATCGATGCGCTCGCTAAGGAGATGGAACAGCCCTTGCCGTCGAACGTGATGCCCTCGATGTCGTCACCCTTAAACCTCAAGTAGAGCTCGAGTTCATCCCCGCACAAAGGATTGTTTCTCTCGAGCATGACGTCATGCGGGTCCAGGCGCCCTTTGTTGCGAGGGGTGCGGTAATGATCGAGGATCACTTCCTTGTATAGCTCTTCCAAGCTCAGCCGAACCACCCCTTCGCCTTGTCCAACGCCTCCATCAAGACATCGACGTCTTCGTTGGTGTTGTAGATGTAGAAGGACGCCCGCGCCGTGGCGGGTACCCCTAGGCGGCGCATCAGCGGCTGCGCACAGTGGTGACCCGCTCGTATACAGACGCCCTCTTGATCGACGATGGTCGCCATATCGTGCGGGTGCACCGCTCCCAGATTGAACGAGACCGTTCCCCCGCGTTCGGCTACATCAGAGGGCCCGTACACGATCGCGCCTGCATCCGCCAGCCGCCCGAGCGCATAGGCGGTGATCTGCTGTTCGTGGGCGCGCACGGCGTCTATCCCGATGCCTTCCAGGTACCCGACCGCGGCCCCCATACCCACCGCCTGAGCGACGGCAGGGGTTCCGGCCTCGAACTTGTAGGGGATCTCGTTCCAGGTAGCGCGGTCGGGCCATACCTCCCGAATCATCTCGCCACCACCATGAAAGGGATCCATCTCTTCCAGCAGGTGCTCGCGTGCGTAGAGAACGCCGGCCCCCGTCGGTCCGCACATCTTGTGGGATGAGTATGCGAAGAAGTCCGCGTCGAGCTCATTCACGTCGACGCGCATGTGGGGAGCGGCCTGGGCGCCGTCCACCAAGATCAAAGCACCTGCGGAGTGGGCCGCATCCGCCAGCGCCCTGATGGGATTGATGGTCCCCAACACGTTGGACATGAGCGAAACGCAGACGAGCTTCGTTCTATCGGTGATGAACTCCTCGAGAAGATCCATTCGAAGCTTGCCCGCATCGTCGATGGGGAGATGGCGCAGAGTTGCTCCCGTCTCGTGAGCGAGCAACTGCCAGGGAATGAGGTTCGAATGGTGCTCCATTTCGGTGACGAGCACCTCGTCTCCCTCATGGACACGGCTTCGTGCCCATGCGAAGCGCACGAGGTTGATGGCCTCGGTGGTGCCTCTGGTAAAGACTATGGATCGGTGACTTCCCGCCCCGATGAAGCGACCGCACGCGCTACGCGCGCCTTCGTAGGCAGCGGTCGCGCGTTCCCCAAGCTCATAGACGCCCCGATGAACGTTCGCGTTCTCGTTCTCGTAGAACGCAACGATGCGTTCGATTACTTGCCTTGGCTTTTGTGAAGTGGAGGCAGAATCGAGATAGACAAGGCGCTTGCCGCGCGCCTGTGTCTCAAGGATGGGGAAATCCTTGCGAACAACCTCTGCGTCCAATGGCATCAGATCCTCCCCTCAGACCTTCGCGCTCTCTATCCGCTCTACCTCCGCTATATCTTCCTCCGAAAGACCCAGCTCTTTGCCAACTCCCGCGTAGCCCTCGGCTTCGAGCTGCTCGGCGAGCTCGAAGCCACCGGACTTAACGATACGTCCGGCCATGAGCACGTGCACTCTTCCAGGCCGGATGTAGTTCAAGAGTCGCTGGTAATGGGTGATCAGCACTATGCCGATGTCGGGGCCGGCGAGCTTGTTGACCCCCGCAGAGACATGCTTCAACGCGTCGATATCGAGGCCCGAGTCGGTCTCGTCCATGATCGCAAGCCGGGGAGCGAGCACGGCCATCTGCAAAATCTCGTTGCGCTTCTTCTCGCCTCCGGAAAAACCCTGATTCACGTAGCGGTCCACCAGCTCGGACGGAATCTCCAGAAGGTCGACCTTCTCCTGAAGAAAGAGTCTGAACTTCATCGCCGACTTCTGGTCGTCGTGATGAATCGCGTTGTAGGCGGTGCGCAAGAAATTCACCACGGAGACTCCGGGCACCTCGGTCGGGTACTGAAAGGCGAGAAAGATGCCTTCCTTCGCCCGTTCGTCGGGGGCCAGATCCATGACGTCGAGACCCCTGTAGAGAATCTTTCCTCTGGTTACAGAGTATCCGGGGCGCCCCGTCAACACATAGGCGAGAGTTGACTTGCCCGAGCCGTTGGGCCCCATGATGGCGTGTATATCTCCTTCGTCGACCACGAAGTCGAGCCCCCTGAGGATCTCACGCCCTTCGACTTCGACGTGGAGGTCCTCTATTTGGAGCAGATGTTCGCTCATGCGCTTACTCCTCGCTAGCGTTCCTTTGTGGGCCGACGCTCACTAAGTCGCCCTCGATCTTCACTTCGTAGGAAGGTACCGGCTTGGTCGCCGGCAAGATGCGCACGGCCCCCGACTCCACATTGAAGCGCGAGCCATGCAAAGGGCACTCGACTTCCAAGTCTTCGGGATCGAAATCCCCTTCGGTCAGATACGCCTCTTCATGCGTGCAGACGTCGCCGATGGCATAGACATCGTGGCCCGTCCTGTAAAGGCCGACGAGGGAGCCGGCCACCACAACTTGCTTCATCCCGCCATCGGGAATCTCGTCGAGCGTCGCAACGGTCTGAAAGACGGACACGATCACACCGCCACGTCGAGTTGCTGCTCGCCTTCGACCTTGGCGGCGATCGCTTGGGATAGTCGGTCGCGCACCTCAGGGACGCGAATGCGGTCGAGCACGTCGCCGAAGAACCCAAAGACGACGAGCTTTTGGGCGGTCACCCGGTCAATGCCCCGGCTCATCAGATAGAACAGATGCTCTTCCTCCACCGGAGCAACGGTGGCTCCGTGGGTACAGCGCACCTCGTTCGCTTCAATCTCGAGCTGCGGTATGGAGCGGGCGATTGCTCCCTCGGTCAGCTCGAGGTTTCTGTTGGCCTGATACGCGTCGGTCCCCTGGGCGCCGGGCATGACCTTGATCAAGCCCGAGTACTCCGAGCGAGAACGATCCTTGACGGCGCCTTTGTAAAGCAGGTCTGAGGTCGCGTGCGGCGCGTTGTGAGACTGCAATGTCCTCTGCGCGAAGTGTTGGTCGGAGTCGGCGAAATAGAGCCCAAGCATCTCCGAGAAGGAGCCTTCACCCTCGAGCACCGACTCGACTTGCGTGCGCGCGAACGCAGAGCCCAAGTTGACCGCGAGGCTCCTCAGCTCGGTATCTCGCCCGCCGGTGAACCTCTGGGTCTGGAAGTGATGGACCTGATGGCCCCACTCCTGCAGGGAGATGTAGTTGACGAGCGCTCCACGCCGAGCTTCGATCTCTACGACACTCGTACACAGAGCCGGCCCGGACAGCTCGCCGGATGTAAAGCGGTCCACCAAGGTGACGCTCGCTTGCTCATCGACCACGATCGTGGTGTGCGGAAAGATCGAACCTCCTGCCTCGACCGTCCGCACCGTCTCGATGGGCAGCTCGATCTCGACCCCGCGGGGCACGTAGACGAACAAGCCGTCCGAGTAGAAGGCCCCGTGGAGCGCGGTGAACTTGTGCTCGTCCACCGGCACGTCGGTAAAGAAATGGTCTTTGAGCAGGTCGGGGTGGTCCCTGGCCGCCGTCCACAGGTCCGCGACCACGACGCCCTTGGCTGCGAGCTCATCGGATATCGGTGGAGCGCTCGCCCGTGGCTCGGGGGGCAAGAAACGGTCGAAATCAAACTTCCTCACGTCGGTGTAGCGCCATTCCTCCCCTTTGGGATCGGGAAGATCGAGCTTCTCGAAAAGATCGAACGAGGCGCTGCGGCGCTCGGCCAGCCACCCGGGCTCGCCGAGGAGCTCGGAAAGCCGCTCGACCGCGCCGCGCGTGAGATGTTCTGCCATGCTCGAGGGTCACTCCTTCAGCTCATATCGGACTCAGACAAGCGGGCGAATAGGGGGACGGACCCGGGCCGGTGGCTGCTCCGACGGGGCCGGGAACGCTTGCGCCCGGCGGCTATCTTAGCAGCTAGGCCTGCAGGGTTAGGTGACCCTAACCTCGGGCCTCCGCCGTGTCGACCCGGCGAGAGCCCTTGAACGGCGAGAAAGGAATCGGGACTGCAGGCAAACCTCTCACAGTCGAAGCTCCCACCTGCCGCTCTGGGCTTCGGCGCGATCGCTGCAGGCGCGCTCCTCTTCGCTATCGCGGCGGCCGTGGCCAAGAATCTCTTCGCGGCCGGCGTCCAGCCCTTGCACCTCGCACAAGCGCGCGCACTGATCGCTCTGGTCGGCTTCGCCCTAATACCCGGATCGTGGGCCCGGCCGGTGACTCGCTTCCCGCTGCACAAGCTGATCGCCCTGGGGTTGTCGATCGCGCTCGTGACTCTCACCTATTAC
>JACDBF010000033.1 GCA_013695055.1 Actinomycetota bacterium | reverse complement strand
TCTGCGGGCACCGGACGGGACATGCCGAGGCCGTTCGAGTCGAATTCGATCCGGACCGAGTTTCTTATGAGCAGCTGCTCGAGCTGTTTTGGAGCATCCATAAGCCCACCACCCGCAACCGCCAAGGATTGAACATCGGCACCCAGTACCGGAGTGCGATCTTTTTCCACGACGACTCCCAGCGGTCGGCGGCGGAGCTCTCGAAGTCCAAGGCCCAGGCGCGCTTTAGGCGCAAGATCGTCACTGAGATCGTCCCGGCCCCCGAGTTCTATTCGGCCGAGGAATACCATCAGCGCTATCAGGAGAAGCGCGGACTTGGATCCTGCAACGCGGTTCTCAGGGCCAAGGTCGAGAACAGCAGCAGGTAGCCCCGCCGTGACGGCGTTGGACGCGGCCGCTCGCCCGCATCCGTCAGCGACCCGATCGAAGCGAGTTGATCAAGCGGTTCACCGTATTGGTGAGGCCGTAGCGTTCCGCCAGCGAGTAGATCGCCCCGTCTGGATCTCCGCGCAGACGCGTCAGGTTCTCCTCTTGCAAGGGCAATTCCGTGGCGATGGTTACAACTTGTACGGCACGTTCGATGTAATCGAGATCGCGGCGCACCTTGCCCAGTGCGATTCCCTGCCCCTGGGTGTGGGTCGCCGCAATGATTGCATCGAGGCTTCCGTACCTCGCTAGCAGCGAGGCGGCCAGCTTCTCACCGAGGCCGCGCACGCCCGGAAGACCGTCGGATGGATCTCCGCGCAGCACCGCATAATCACGATAGGCGCGGCCCGGGATGCCGTAGTGCGCTTCGATGTAAGCCTCGTCAACCCGATCCACGACACTCACCCCCCGTTTGGGGTAGAGCACATAGACGTCGGGGTCTCGGACGAGCTGAAAGAGGTCGCGGTCGCCCGAAACGATGGCCACGCGTCCCCGGGCCCGGGCCGTGAGGGTGCCGATGACATCCTCCGCCTCATAATCCGCGTGACCGATGACCTTGATCTCGCAAAGCGCAAGCAGATCAAAGATAATTGGGATCTGTCGAGCCAGCTCAGCATCCGCCTCCTGCTGAAGGCTTCCGGGTTCCGTGCGGTGGGTCTTGTAGGTGTCAATGAGCCGCACGCGCCACGCGGGCCTCCAGCTCTGGTCCGCCGCACAGCAGATGCGGTCGGGATCGTGGTCGTCGATGAGGCGTCCCAGCATCCTCAGGAACCCATGGGCAGCATTGATCGCGTTTCCTTCGGGAGTCCTGACGGTGTCGGGCGTCGAGAAAAAGGCTCGATAAATGAGGCTCGAAGCATCGATCAGCAGGGTCGGACCGCTTGTCACGGGTTCGAGAGATCCGCCGCAGTCAAGTCGCTACCGGCAATCTCGTCGTGGAGGAGATCATTCTCGACACGTCGACGATCCTAGCCTTCCAATCTCCGCGGGCACCAAGAAGGCCCCTCGCCGGGGCCCCCCTTGGTGCAGGACAATTACGGGTGTTGCTGCTTCAAGACCGCCAGCCGCTCTCGGTACTCCTGCTCGGTGACCTCACCGCGAGCGTAGCGTTCGGCAAGGACCGACTCTCCCGAGTGGAACGGGTGGTGATGCATGCCTCGTCTCATTCGCCGGCCGAAGAAGAAGAACGCTGTAACGATCAATCCCACCCACAGGAGGGGAAAGATCGGCCACAACCACCCGGCCGCACCCCACTCGTGACCGTGCTCTGCCAATAAGAGCGCCGTCTCCATAAAGAAACTCCCTTTCTCTCTCGACCGCCGGAGCGGTCTCTCGCACCAATGAAGTCCATACTCGTGAATTAAGGGCCCGATGTCGTCGGCCGGGCGAACCGTTTCGCACTACCCCACCGGGAGCAAGCCTCGACTCGGCCCTACTCCGGTAAACGTAGGCCTATTCGAACCACCCGGGCCGAACGAGGCCCGACTCGTAAGCAAGAACGACTAGCTGGGCACGGTCACGGGCGCCCAGCTTCACCATGGCCCTGCTCACATGAGTCTTTGCCGTCGCCGGACTCACGAACAGACGCTCGGCGATCTCCGCGTTCGACAGCCCCTCGCCTACGAGTGCCATGACTTCCCGCTCGCGTTCGGTCAGCGCCGTGAGCGCGGCATTGCTTCGCGGCTCCTTGGCGTGGTGGG
>JACDBF010000271.1 GCA_013695055.1 Actinomycetota bacterium | reverse complement strand
GGAGGCGCTACGCCGCGCTGACAGCACCGAGACGGCCGGGGATCTTCGTGGCGTTCGGTCGTACCGCGTTGGGGATGAGGTGGCGGAGGCGGAGGGGTACGTTCTCACCGCCGACGGCCTCGGTGGGTCGGCATGGGGGCCGGGAGGAGGAGGCGGCCCTGCTCCCTCATCGTTCTTCGCAGCGGTCGCCTACCTGGGCACGACCCGAGAACTGCTTGGCTACTGGCGGCTCGGAGAGAGCGCATCGCCGTTCGCCGATACAAGCGGGCATCCAGGGGGCGCTTGCGATGCGGTAGAAATAGGCGGCCCGCCTGCCCTAACAAAAGACGTAGAGGGTGCTCTACCTGCCGCTGACGATGACGGGGCCGTTCTGTTCCCGTCTTCGGTAGGCAGCTCAGCCTTGCTGGACGCACCGGACACCGGCCCCCCGCGCAGATTCAACTTGGAATACGACTTCACGATCGCCGCCTGGGTAAAGCCGAGCGCAAGCGCGAGCGGGTTCGCCGGAGGCGTTGTCGGCCAGTGGCTCAACGCAGGATTCGGCAACGCCGGTTATGCGTTCGACCTCCTCTGGCCTAGCCGCGCTCTTCACCTACGACGAAGATCAATCGGAACACCAGCAAGCGGCTACGACCTGACCGGCCCGGTGATTCCTGCGGCGGAGTGGACGTTCGTAGTAGGAACGTACGCGATTGTCAGCGGCGTCGGATACTACAAGCTCTATGCGAATGGAGCGCTTGTGGCAGCGGGGTCGGCGGCGCACTTCGCTATTCCTACGTTCAACTGGGGCCCCTACATCGGCCTCACCGACGGGGTGTTCTACGGCTCGATAGATGAGGTGACTATCTGGGGCGTTGCGCTCACGGCCTCAGAGATAGCCACGCTCGCCGGGTCTAGTGACGTTATGGCTGGGGCAGCGTCCGTGATTGCGACCTCGGGTGATTACACGGCGACAGTCGGTGACACCGTTCTCGCGAGCGGCAACTCTACGGTTACGCTCCCGACTGCTGTTGGAGCCTCGGGCGGAAAGATCACCGTGAAGAACGTCGGCGTCGGGACGATCACCGTCGCCCAGGCAGGAACCGAGACGACGGACGGATCGGCGACCGATACGACGCTGGCAACGACGAAGCAGGCTCGTCGGTTCATGTCGGACGGGGTGGGCTGGCAGATCATGGAGGCGTACCTCTAATGGACGCTGAGGAGCGCCGTCTGAGGCGGTTGGAGGCGATCCGTCGGGCTGACAGCAGCGAGAACGCTGGGGCGGTTCAGGGGGTCAGGGCGGAGGGTGTGACGGCGGGGTATGTGCTGACGGCGGATGGGGCCGGGGGGTCGATCTGGCTGCCGGGTGCGGCACCGGCTGGTGAGGCCTATGACGAGCGGGTGCTGTCGCTGCTTCCGGGCGCGTATTACAAGATGAACGAGACGAGCGGGGATTGGGCGGATTCGAGCGGGTCGCTCCGCACGATGCCCCACACGACGTTTGCGGGCAACGGAGAGGTTCGAGGGGTCGCAGGTGGAGTAGAGGAGGGCGATGGCACTCTCGCGGTGCATGTGGATACCGCCCAGCAGAACTTCGGCGCGTTCGATGGAGTGGGCCACCGTACCAGCGACCCCTTCTTCGGCTTTCCGAACCAAACGCCGTTCTCGGTGTCATGTTGGGCGCGTCCGACGAGCCTCACTTTTCAAGGAGCGTTCAGCAAGGCGATGGTCGGGAACGATGACAACAGCGGCGGCTTCAACGTCAATGGTTGGCGGCTGATGCTCCGCAACTTCCAAAACACGGATGAGTGGGGATGGTGCTTCTCTCGCGGGACACAATCGACGGCCACGAACTCGGGCGCGAATGTGCGGCCTCCGGTCAATCAGTGGGCGCATCTGGTCGGCACCCTCGATGCGAACACACAGAGGCTCTATGTTGACGGCAACCTCGTCTCCTCGAAGCCTGTCAACCCCCTCACCAACACTGCGGGGTACGGGGAGTTGCTCGTCGGGTCGGTAGGCCTTCACGAGGGGTTCGGCGGAACGATGGCTGGCTTCAACGGCGATATCGACTCGATAGCTGTCTGGGATTACACGCTGTCGGCAGCCGATGTCGAGTTCCTGACCGGGGGCGGGGATGTGCTCGCGATCAAGAGCACCACCACCTCGGAGACGGTGCCTGATGGGATCGCGATGGTGTTCGCTTCCGGGACGATCACAGTCACGTTGCCGTCGGCGGAGGGGATCTCTGGTCGGACTATTCTGATCAAGCGAACGGGTGGCGGCACGATCACGATTGGACGGACTAGCTCGCAGGCGATTGACGGGGTAGCCGCAGACAAGACGCTGACGGTCTCGAAGTCGGCGCTAGAGTTCACGAGTGATGGGGCGGGCTGGCAGATCACGGCGGCCTACCTCTAGCCGAACGTCCTCGCGAGCCACTAACCTACGCGGGGTGACGCTGCCCCGCCTAGAGCTTGTCCCGTACCGGACGCTCGTCGGGCCGGACTCCGGCGACGGGCCGAGCGTCGGCCTCGACGTTCTCGCCTGGAAGCGGATGCTGAAACGATGGGATGCAGGCTCGTTCTCCGGCACGCTCGCGACGCTCGACACGGTCTTCAACCGCCGAACCGTTCACGCGACGCAGGTCGCGCAACGGTTCTGGAAGCTGCGGCCGGACGGTGAGGTCGGCCCGGTGACGTTCGCACGGTCGCTGATCGCGCAGCGCGAGCGCGGAGCGCGGAAGCCAGTCGCCCTCGCCTGGGATGCGCTCGCGATCAGCCTGCACATGAAGTCGAAGCCGCTGCCGCTCCTCCGCCGCTGCTTCCTCTACCCGGCGTCGGTGCCGACTGAGTACCTCGGAGGGGTCGCCGACCATATGCGCCGCGCTCTCGGCAACTGGCAGTCCGATAATGCGATTGACGTTCACGCACCGGCAGGCTCGATTGTCGTCTCCCCGAAGCCGGGGTATGTGTCGAAGGTCGGGGGTTATGACCCGCACCGTGGCCCGGTTGGGACGATCTTCGGTGAGCACACGACGATTGAGTTCGATGATGGGACTGCTGGTTTCCTAACGCACCTCGACCGGATCGTCGGCCTCGGTGAGCGTCTCGTCGCTGGTGAGATCATCGGGAAGGTCGGTGATTGGCCGCACTCGTTCATCATGGATCACGCGCACTTCGGCGCTCGCGGCTTCAACCCCGAGGCGATGCTCTCGTGGCCTCGCGTCCGAATCCCGTTCAGCGACTGATGCGCAACGCGACGAAGGAGGCGGGCGGTGATTGTTGAACGCGATCCTCACACGACTGACACGGGACGCGATCATGTTCACGATCGGCGCGTTCGGATTCTTCCACGAGCTGATCTACACACAGGCCGAGCGTCCTTTCATTCTGGCGTTGTCTGGTGCCCTTATGGGCTTGCCCTTCGTCCTCTCCGCAGACTCGAAGATCAAGCTGCGACAGCAGGAGGAGGACGACGAGCACGAGAGGAGGTCGCGCCTCCCATGAAGGACTTCTTGAAGTGCTGGCCGGTGAGCGCGTCCTGGCTGACGGCCTGCACCCTAGTCGGCGTGTCCGCCCAGTTCGGCTGGTGGCCCTGGTGAACGAGGAGACCCCCGACGTGGAGCAGCAGCCAGCGCCGGTTGTTGGTGTGAGCGAGGAAGAGGCTCTGATCGCGGCCCGCGTCGCGGCAGAGGTCGCACGGGTGGAGGCCGCCAGGGTGCTCAGAAGCGCGTTTCGGCTTATGAAGGTCGGCTACCTGATCCTCGCCGCGTTCGTGGTGTTATCCTTCTTTCGCGGCTACCAGGTAGACAAGGAACTCGGAGTGACGACGGCGCTCGTCTGTTCGGAGTTGAATAAGACTCGGGAGACGCTCCGCACCATCCTCGAAGACGCCGCAAGGCGAACGGCCGTCTCGAAGCAGCGCACGCCGGAGGAGAAAGCTGAGGCCGCTGGCTTCTACGCAGCCGCGCTCGCCCGGATCCCCCCCGACGCATGTGGCCCGAAGCCAGGCGCGGTCGTCCCGTGAAACCCACCAGTGGAAGGTCGGCTAGTTGACGAACGCTGAGATTCAGAGGCTGCTCGATGAGGCAGTCGCGATCCTAAAACAGACGACTGTCGGTTACGCGAAGCGCTCGGCTGACTGGCAGGCGAACACAACGACAAAGTGGTGGCAGGGGCTTGACAAGATCGGGCAGGCCCGGAAAGCCCTCGACTCTCCGACACCCCCACCGCCGCCACCATCACCTGCGGCGTCGGGACTGATCGGCTTCTGCGTCCACCTCCGCGACGACGCAGCGAGCATCGACGCGAATGTCGCCCGCTACAAGGCGGCAGGTGCTCAGATCGTCCGGGACGATCTCGCCTGGTCGTGGATGGAAGGCACTCGCGGGAACGTCAACTACACGAGGGCGAAGTTCATCTGCGACGCGCTCGTCAAGCACGGACTGAAGCTGTACGCGGTGATCGGCTACGCGCCGAGATGGTCGAACGGCAACAGGGACGACAAGATCGGCCCCTACAATCCCGCCGACTTCGGATGGTTCTGCGGACAGCTTGCCAAGTGGCTACAGATGAACTACCCAGGTCTCTGCGTCGGGATCGAGCCGTGGAACGAGCCGAACATCCACTTCCTGATCCATCCCACGACGGGCGCGATGGGCGATCCGGCCTACTACGTCGCCCTCCACAACGTCGCGCACGGCGCGATCAAGGCGAACAGCGCAATCCCGGTCGTGGCGAGTTCAAGCGCTGGCGACGGTTGGGGCTGGCCCGGATCGGCGCTCCCCGGCGTCTGGAACGAGCCGGTGATGCGCTGGAATGAGCGTCTGCTCGATCTCGGGATCAAGTTCGATGAATGGTCGTGCCACCCGTACGAGTTCGGGGACAACCAGACCGGGGCGTACATGACCCGGCAGGGAGCCGTGACCGGCTGGACGCGCTCGATCTTCGATAACCCCGCCGAGTCGCTGGCCGAGCAGCTAACCCGAAGGATCGGCTACACCGGCCCGGTTCATGCGAGCGAGTTCGGATGTCCTACGGACAGGCCTGACGGAAGCCCCGCTCCTCGCGGGACGAGCGAGCAGAACCAGGCGGACATGGTGCGGCTCGCGATCGGCCAGTGGCGAGCGAACCCGCGCCACGGCCACTTGCTCCTCTATGTCGCAGACGACTACGACTCTTGGGGGATCGAGTCGATGGAGCAGCACTTCGGCCTCTGGCGGTCGGACAAGACGCCGAAGCCCGCAGTGGCGGCGTTCACGGCGGCTATCCGCTAGAAGCGATGCCAGTCGGTCGGGTGTGGAACGTTCTCGGTTGAGTTCTGCCCGCAAACGAGTACAATGAGGCCAGATAGTGCCCCGATCCCCGAGGAGGGAACAGGATGAGCGATCAGTGTGTGGAGGCCCAGGAGTGGGATTCCGAGAAGCGGGATTCCCCGTACTCGACGGTCTCGGATGTCGAGGACGAGTTCTGCGATGCGTGTGGCGACGCCCACGATTGCGACGACTGCGTGAGGGGAGGCTGAAGATGGACAGAATCACTGACAAGCACCTCGACGGGCTGTGCCGTGTTCTGAACGGCGGCGATGTCGAGATCTGGACGCGGCAGGAGGATGGGTCGCTGAAGGCGACCGTGGGCGCGTACTACATCGACGGAGCGTACGGCGGTGTGGCCCTCTACCGGATGTCGAATCAGGGAGGCGGAGTCTCGGATGTCTTCAGTGTGGGGCATCGGACGAAGCGCGACCTGTACGAGATGATCCGGGCGTTCATCGTCGGTCGGGAGTCGGCCCATGAGGTGTGAGCCGGTTCATCGTCCCTACGCGCCGGAAGCCCCGATCCCCGGAGTTCACCACTACGGGGGCTGCGACCCGGATCTCCCGACGGTGGGCCGCGATGGTGTGTGTCGGGGGTGCGGCAGGTCGGCGTGCCCGGTTTGCGGTCTGGGCGACCCTTGTGAGTGCAATCGAGAGGAGAAGGCATGACGATCAAGGATTATGGTCAGCCGGAGGTTCCGGCTGGCGCTGGTCAGCGGTGGGATACGGAGGCATTGCAGCGCGACTTCGATGTGGTCGGTTTCCAGGCCCCGTTCGTGGTCGTGCTCCGCCGTTCCGACGGGGTGCGCGGCTCATTGGAGTTCACGCACAACCCCCGCGTCTACTTCGGATGGAGGGAAGGATGAGCTTCTTCGACAAGATGATCCTCGGATTCTGGGGGCTGTTCCGTCGGGTGGGGAAACCGTGGTGATCGAGCCTCCCACAAGCCCAGACCCGGAGCGCAGGGTCGGAGATTGCCCTCACGCGGAGGAGTACGGGAAGGTCGTGCATCCCCCGGAGAGGGTCGTGCGGTGCGGCAGGTGCGGCGCACCGTTGGAGTCGCTGTCGAGCTATCAGAGCAAGATGGAGAGGAGAACGTGATGCGCGAAGTGGAGGTGTTCGATCAGGGC
>JACDBF010000443.1 GCA_013695055.1 Actinomycetota bacterium | reverse complement strand
AAGCGGAGCTTGGATCTAACCTCCGCCTACTTCGTGCCCCGACCCGCATTCATTCAGGCTCTCGTCGAAGCCGCTCAGCGCGGGGTAGAGGTTCGGGTGCTCGTTCCGGGCCCGCACGTGGACAAGGAGATCGTGCGCATCGCCGGCCGCTCAACCTATGAACAGCTCATGCGCGGCGGCGTGCAGATCTTTGAATATCAACCCACCATGCTTCACGCGAAGTCTCTCGTCGTCGACAAAGTGTGGACGACGATTGGATCGGTGCACTTCGACAACCGATCGTTTCAGCTCAACGATGAGGCAACGCTGTGCATCCAGGGCAGCGCTTTTGCTCAGCAGCTCACCGAGGTGTTCGAGGATGACCTCGTCAAATCTGAAAAGATGAAGCCGAGGCGGTGGTTGCAGCGAGGGCCGGTTCAGCGATCCAAGGAAATGGCCGCCCGCCTGCTGCGCAGAGAATTGTGACCGAGTACCCGAGGCCCAAGGAGGACCACAGTGATAGCTCTTCTCTATCGTTTGGCGAGAGCGAGGGTTCTGTTCGCGCTGGCCGCCCGCATTTTCCGGGCCTTCCGGGGCCGCGGCCGTTGACCGCTTGAGCACCGGCGCCGGACGCGTCGCCCTCGTGACCGGCGGCGGCACGGGGATCGGGGCCGCGAGCGCCGAGGCCCTGGCCCGGTCGGGGTTCGCCGTCGCGATCAACGGGCGACGTGCCCATGTGCTCGAGGAGACCGCGTCCTCGATTCAAGAGCGTGTCCCCAATGCCGAGATCGCCACCTTCAAAGCGGACATCGGCGTCGCGAAAGAGGCGGCGGGGCTCGTCCGGCGGGTCATCGAACGTTTCGAACGCATCGATGTGCTGGTGAGCTCGGCGGCCGCCTATGAAGCGATGCACTTCCTCGACATCGACGCCGAGCACTGGGACCGAACGATGGATGTAGCCGTACGAGGCTCTGCATTGTGCAGCGTCGAGGCAGCTCGATTCATGCGGGGCGGTGGCGGCGGCCGCATCATCCTGGTCTCGTCGGTGAGCGGCACGGCGTCCGAGGGGGTCTCGGCGGCTTATTGCGCCGCCAAAGCGGCCATCGACTCGCTTGCTCGTTCCATGGCGGTGGACCTGAGCGAACACGGCATCGCCGTTAACGCCGTGGCCCCGGGTTGGGTCGAGACGCCGATGGTCCAAGAAGACCTCGACAATGCGACGCCCGAGTCGTTGCGCCGCCTGAACCCCTTGGGGCGCATGGGAAAGCCGGAGGAGCCGGCCGAGGTCATCCGCTGGCTGGCCACGGACGCTCCGCCTTTCCTGACGGGAACGACCATCGCGGTCGACGGGGGCCAATCCGCCCAAGCCCCCAACCCCTAAAAACCCCAAAAACTCCGATCTGAGCGGATCAGCGTTCGAAATACGAACGTTTTCCGGCATAGAACAGGGTGGGGCCTCAGGCCCCCGGCTTTTTGACCCACCACTCGGTGAACTCCTCACATCTGCCGTCGCCGTCGAAGCGCATCAAGAAGATGTTGTGGTAAAGCTCGGCGACCTCGCGATTTGCGTCGTAGTACGTGCTCGTCCCCGTCGCCACCACCGTCTGGCCGTCGATCGCCACGGGCCGGTAATTCCCGTCGTAGCGGCCCTGCTCGTCGCGGTCTTCGAACCAGGAATCCACGACCGCCGCCCGGCCCTCCAGCGCGTCGTCATAGGGCTGATAGCGATAGCGGACGTCGGCGCTGAAGAGATCTCCGATGAGATCGCGGTCGTATGCCTTCCAGGCCGCGACGTAGCGGCCGAGCCATGCGCCTACCTGTTCCTCGTTCATGTTCTGCCGTCCTCTCTGAAGGCTCGCCGCCGCCACGTTTCTACCAATCTCCGGCGATCAGGTGAACCGCCGTGTGGATCAGGCGAGACGCCCGCCGGGATCTGCGCGGGGGGCGGGGGTAGCGGCGGGCTCGCTCGCCCTCGTGCCTCAGATCTTCGGTGCGTCCACGGGCTACCTCCTCTCGGATCGTCCCGTAGGTCACGGCAACAGCTGCGCTTCTCATCTCGGTGCCCCTTTCTGGTGACTTGCTTTCGAGTAACCACCATTAGTTCTACACTGGTTGTACGACACCTGTCAAGCTACAATGT
>JACDBF010000439.1 GCA_013695055.1 Actinomycetota bacterium | reverse complement strand
ATCGGGATCGACTATGGCTCCGACGGCAAGGCGAACCTCGTCTGGACCGACATGCGGCGCTTCATCGACCTCGGGAAAGGCGCTCGCGGATACACAGAGAACATCTTCTTTTCTCAGCGCTAAGCGGCGCCGGACAACGACAGGAGGGGCGGGTCCCAGAGGGCCCGCCCCTCTCTCTTATGCGCAGGCTCAAATGCCGTGTGGCAGTCTCGAGTTTTCCTAAAGAGAGCCCGTAAGCGTCTGGTATCGGAAAGAACGGATGGCGCCCCAGACCAGATTTGAACTGGCGACCTTCTCCTTGACAGGGAGATGAGCACTCCTGGCTGCTCCACTGGGGCCCGACCGCTACAGGGTAACAAACGACCTTTCGGTCCCAGACAGGTTGCTATCCTCGTGAGCGCCGACGGCGAGGTAGCTCAGTTGGCAGAGCACGCGACTGAAAATCGCGGTGTCGGCAGTTCGATTCTGCCCCTCGCCACTTTCGTCCTCGGGGAAGAGATCTCAGGAGCCTGAAGGCGGTGGGCCCCCACCTTCTAGAAATCTCTTTACCTCAGCGGCCCGATAGCGGCGATGGCCCCCAAGGGTCCGAATGGAGGTGAGCTTCCCGGCCTTGGCCCACCGCGTGACGGTCTTTGGGTCGACCCTGAACAACTTCGCCACCTCCGCAGGGGTCAGCAGCGCGTCATCGTTCTGGGCCTTCATCTATCCTCCGATCCACGGGCGCAAGAGCGCACCAGCCGGCGGCGGGTTCGGCGGCAGTCCCGCCGACACCCACTTTGAACCATTTAATGATGCCTCGTACCGGGAACGGCGGGAATGGCTCATTCGGGGGGTTTTGGGAGGTCGCGTTCCCAGGGCTCCTAGTCACGATCGCTAGTCGAGCAGGGGTCAATTGGCAACTTCGCGAGCCCGGAGCTCGGCCCATTTGTCCGCCAGCGCCCCAAAGGAGCGCCCCGCCCGCAAGTCGTCCCCACAGGAAAGCGCCTCGAGCCAGGCCCACACCTCCGAGGCGGACCCGTCGTCGGCCAGATCGTCGTCGGGAAACATGGATGCCACGCTCCCGTAGTCGAGCTCGAGCAAGCCTTCGCCATTGAAGTCGGCGAGCCACGCCTGGAGCTCCTCGAACGCTTCGATCACGCCCCCATCGGCTTTCGCCTCGTCGAGGATCGACAACGCTCGAGCAAGCCTCGCCTTGGCGTCGACGAGGCTCGTCTGGTACCTGACCCTCAGCCCGTGGCGGTCCTCAACCAGCACTCGCTCAGAGCCCTGGAAGGCCGCGAACCACCTGAGTGGCACATGCCAGTTGGCATGCAAGATATGTGACCGGATTCCCGGATCTCGTTCGCCTATGCGGGCCAGCTCTCGAGCGGCCCTCAGGGCCTCCCTCTGCGGTACGAATGCCTCCGCCACCTCCTCGGGCACAGAATCGCGAAAGGCCAGCATCCCAGCCAGCATGCGGAGCCGGGTGCGCCACGGGCAGACGTAGATCCGGCCCTCCGCCTCCCGTAAGGAAGCCCCTTCGCTAGACACGAACCCGGCTCCCCCGGCGGGGAGGATCGCTCCAATCAACCAGCTCCGCCAGGCCCCCGCTGAGTCGTCGGCCGCCGGTTGATCAGCCCCGGACCAGCGCCGGCGATCCTCTAGCGGGAAGTCGGAAAGAGGTTGATATACGCGCAGATAAGAGGTCTTGATCACCCGCCCATCGTAAAGGAGGGCGCGAAGTTTCCCGAAGTGAGGTGGAGGTACCATCGTCGGGGGCAAAGAAGCCACGTTCGCACCGTGGAGAAGGGGTCAAAACGGGCCGATGAGCGTCTTCGAGCACATCAATGGGGGTGGCTACGAGCAGATCGTCTTCTGCTCCGACGACCACTCGGGCCTCCGAGCGATCATCGCGATCCACTCGACCGCCTTGGGGCCCGCCTTGGGTGGCACCCGCTTCTATCCCTACCGTAATGAAGAGCAAGCCCTGGTCGACGTCCTTCGCCTGTCGCGCGGAATGACCTACAAGGCGGCCGCTGCCGGTCTCGACCTCGGGGGCGGCAAAGCGGTGATCATCGGCGACCCCAAGCGGCACAAGACCGAAGAGTTGCTCCGAGCCTACGGTCGCTTCATCGAGACTCTGGGAGGCCGCTACATCACGGCCGAAGACGTCGGCACGGCGCTCGAGGACATGGACGTCGTGCGTCGCGAGTCGCGCTGGGTCACCGGTTGCTCCCACACCTATGGAGGCTCGGGCGACCCCTCGCCGGTAACGGCCTACGGGGTGCTTCAAGGCATGAAGGCGTGCCTCCTCGAGGTTTTCGGCGATCCGAGCCTCAAGGGTCGCACCGTGGCGCTGCAAGGCGTGGGGAAGGTGGGCCACGCGTTGTGCGGTCATCTCGTGCGCGAAGGGGCGCAGGTGACGGTCGCCGACGCGGATGTCGACAACCTGGCGCGGGCCGTCTCCGATCACCACGTTCAGACCGGAGACCCGGACACGCTCCACGCCATGGAGGCCGACATCTATGCCCCCTGCGCCCTTGGGGGAGTAATCAACGACGACACTCTGTCGGAGCTACGCTGCAAGATCATCGCGGGGGCGGCTAACAACCAGCTTGCGCGCGACGAGCATGGTGACAAGCTTCGGGACCTGAGCATCCTCTATGCTCCCGACTTCGTATTGAACTCAGGCGGGCTGATCAACGTTGAGGATGAGCTGCGCGGATACAACCGCGAACGCGCCATGAAGCGAGTAGAAGGAATCTACAAACAGCTCCAGCACATCTTTACGATGTCGCAGGAAAAGCGCATCTCTACCGCCCGGGCGGCAATGGACTATGCGCAGGAGCGCATCCGCAAGATCAGTCGTATCCGCTTGGTGCGGACGGCCGAGTACGGGCCCTCGTCCGATCACTAGCCGGCCGTGACGGACTCGTTAAGGATCATCGGCCGCGACGACCTTCCCGACAACAAGCTTCCCGAGGAGCTTGGCGAGAAGGACCTCCTCGAGATCTTCCGTTCGATGGTGGTCTTGCGAGTTTTCGATGAGCGCGCCGTTGCCCTTCAGCGACAAGGACGGCTCGGCACCTACGCTCTCTACTGGGGCGAAGAGGCGACTCAAGCCGGCCCGCTGTATGCCTGCAGCGAGAGGGACTGGATCTTTCCCTCGTATCGTCAGAACGCCATCGGCATCTTGAGAGCAGTGCCCGCATCCACCATCTTTGCGTGGTGGCGCGGCTATGGGGGCCGGGAGGGTTTCTACAACGTTAGAGAGCACAGGGTAGGACCCATCTGCGTGCCCATCGCTACGCACCTTCCTCATGCCGTGGGAGTTTCGTGGGCTTCGAAGTTGCGCGGTGAGCGCGACGCTTCGCTGGTGTGGTTCGGCGACGGCGCTACCTCTGAAGGTGATTTTCACGAGGCGATGAACTTCGCCGGAGTATTCAAGACGCCGACCATCTTCTTTTGCGTGAACAACCAGTGGGCCATATCGACGCCGGTTCACAAGCAAACTGCCCTCAAGGTGCTGGCCGACAAGGCGGCCGCCTATGGAATGCCGGGCATAAGAGTCGACGGGTTCGATCCCATTGCGTGCTGGAAGGCGACGCACGATGCCCTGGAAAGGGCGCGCGCGGGCGGGGGCCCGAGCTTCATAGAAGCCTATTGCTACCGGCTGGGCGCGCACGGAACGGCCGACGACCCCCGCCTCTATCGCAATGAAGCGGAGGCGGCGAATTGGAAGAGGCTCGAGCCGCTCGCGCGAACGAGCGCCTACCTAAAGCGAATCGCCGTTCTCGACGACGACCTCGAAAGCGAGCTCTTTGTCGACGCCAAGAAGAGCATCGCCTCCGCCGTTGCGGAGATGGAAGCGCTCGAGCACCCGAGCCTTGAGACCCTTTTCGACCAGGTCTACGCCTCGAGGACGCCGTGGACATTCGAGGAAAGCCTGAGGGAGTTGCAATCCGTGGAGCGTCCGCCTGAGGTCAAACCCCTCGGAGCGCAGCCGGGGCCGCCGTCTACCGGCGATGCCGATGCACCGGTCGGGCCATCGTGAGCGCGCGCACCATGGTCGAAGGCTTGAACCTTGCCCTCGACCAAGCGATGGCCGCCGACGATCGCGTGCTCGTGATGGGCGAGGACGTTGCTCGAACCGGCGGAGTATTTCGGGTCACGGCCGGGCTGCTCGACAAGTATGGAGATGACCGCGTCATCGATACTCCTCTCGCCGAAGCGGGCATCGTCGGCACGGCGATCGGCATGGCCGTCTACGGTCTGCTCCCGGTCATCGAGATCCAATTCGACACTTTCGTATATCCGGGCTTCGAACAGATCGTCGTCCATGCGGCCCGCTACGCGTGGCGAACGCGCGGAGAAGTGCCAGCCTCGATCGTCGTGCGCATACCGTTCGGCGGGGGAGTACGCGCGCCGGAGCTGCATTCTGACTCGCCAGAAGCACTGTTCGCACACGTGCCCGGCCTCAAGGTCGTATGCCCGTCAACCCCGGAAGATGCTCGCGACATGCTCCTCGCCGCTATCGAGCACCCCGACCCGGTCATCTTTATGGAGCCGAAGCGGATCTACCGGGCCGGCCGCCAAGATTTTCCCGAAGAGCCTCCCTTCGACATCTCGTCGGCCGACGGAGTGACCACAGACTATTTATCGAAAGCCCGGATTGCGCGCTCGGGGCACGATCTCGCGCTCATCTCTTATGGAGCCACCGTGCCGGCGTGCATGGAGGCGGCTGAACGGCTGTCATCGGAGCGCGGCGTCGATGCGCGCGTTGTCGATCTGCGCTCGCTCTACCCGTTGGATGTGGACACGTTGGTGGACGCTGCTACTGCATGCGGGCGCGCGGTGGTCGTGCACGAAGCCCCGCGCACCGCCGGATTGGGGGCCGAGGTGTCCAGCCTCATCCACGAGAGGGCGATGCTCGACCTCGAGGCTCCCGTTGGGCGAGTCACCGGCTTCGACGTGCCGTTTCCACAATTCATCAACGAAGACGACTACATCCCTTCGGTCGATCGCATCCTGGCCGGCTGCAACAAAGTGCTCGATTGGTAATGGACTTCAAGCTGCCCGACCTCGGGGAAGGCGTGACTGAGGCGGAGGTCGACAGGTGGCTCGTGAAAGAGGGCGACACCATCGCCGAAGACGAGCCCCTTGTCGAGGTCATCACCGACAAAGCGACCGCCGAGATCCCATCACCCTACGCGGGCGTGGTGGCGCGAATTCACGTCGCCGAAGGAGAGATCGCGCCGGTGGGCGCGGTGCTGATCTCCATCAGCTCCGAAAGCCTTGAGGAGCCGACCGGATCTGCGCCCTCGTCCGAGCCGTCGGGTGCGACCCCCGTGACCGAGCCATCTCTCCCGGAAAAAATGGGGGGCGGCATCGAAGCCATGCCCCGGATCAAAGCCATGCCCCGGATCAAAGCCATGCCCCCGGTGCGCAAGCTGGCCCGCAACCTCGGCGTCGACCTGAGCGCGGTCGCCGGGAGCGGCTCCTCCGGAGCGATCCGGCGCGCAGACGTCGAAGCGTTCGCAAGCGGCGAGGCGGGCCGGCGGGCCGAGGCCACCAGACCGGCGCCATCCGAGCGCCGAGAGCCATTGCGAGGCATCAGGCGCACGATTGCCGAGAGGATGGCCGAGGCCCATCGCAGGGTGCCGGCGGTGACCCACGTGGAGGAGTGCGACGTCACTCAGCTGGACGACGCTCGCAGCATCGCCAACCGGGAAGGGGACGGCAGCTCCAGGCTCACTTATCTGCCTTTCGTCGTGAAGGCGGTGTGCAAGGCGTTGGACGTTCATCCCGTCCTCAACTCCTCGCTCGATGAAGAAGCGCGAGAGATCGTCATTCACGCCCGGCGCGATGTGGGCATCGCCGTCGATACACCTGCGGGGTTGAGCGTGCCCGTGGTGCGAAACGCCCACGAAAAGTCGCTGCGCGAGATCGCCCGCGAGATCGAGCGCCTGGCTACGGCGGCGCGCGCCGGATCTCTCACGCTCGACGACTTGGGGGATGCAACCTTCACCATCACGAGCCCCGGACGCTACGGCGGATTGTTTGCTACTCCCATCGTCTTCCATCCCCAGGCCGCCATTCTCGGCGTACACCGGGCCGGCGACCGGCCGGTGGCGCGCGACGGCAAGGTCGTCATCCGCAAGATGATGAATCTCTCGCTCACCTTCGACCATCGAATACTCGACGGACTCACGGCCGCCAAGTTCTGCGTCGACGTCGTCCAGATGCTCGAGCACCCGACGCTTCTCGCCCTCGATTAACGTCGGTACATGGGAGCAGAGGCGCGCTGCCGCGTCGATTTCGACTCCAAGTCCTCCACGGGCGTGGCCTCATCTCGAGACCGCCGAACTGTTGTTCCGCGGCGATTTCCGACTGCTCGTTCGTTTCGCCGACATCACCTCGGTGAGCGCATCCGGCGGAACGCTGACGCTCGAGTTTCCCGGTGGTCCCGCTGTGCTCCAACTGGGTTCTCAAGCCCCGGTGGGCCGAGAAGATTCGCAATCCTAAGCCCGTGCTCGACAAGCTGGGTGTCAAGCCCGAGCACGATGTCGGCGTTATCAGCATTGACGATGAGGCGTTCTTGAAGCAGTTGAAGAATCGAGCGGCCACGGTCCGGAGCGGCCGGCCGAGGACAGATACCGACGTCATCTTCTTTGGAGCGAACCGCAATAAAAACCTGGATCGCCTGGCAATGCTCAGGAGCTACATCCGGCCGAATGGCGCCATATGGATCATGCGCCCAAAGGGAGCGAACGCCGAGCTCAAAGAGAGCGACATCGCCAACCCCAGTGCTGAGTGGGTGACAGATGTCGCATAGCGCCACTCACCACCCGCTCGGCAGGGGGGCGGGCCTGGGCCCAACTCGGTTGGTGAGCACTCCGATCCTTTCTATCTCCAGATCGACCACGTCCCCCGGCCCCAATTTCCGGCCCTGGTCGAGCCCGCAGCAGCCACCGGGGGTGCCCGATCCGTAGATGTCACCGGGATAGATGTCTTCGGAGCTGGACACGTGGGCAAGCATGTCCGCCCATTTCCAGTGGGTCTCAGAGGAACGCGCCCGGCCCCATTCCTCGCCGTTGACCCTGCAGACCATCTCGAGATCCGGCTCGCTTCCCACTTCGTCCGCCGTGACGATGCAGGGACCAAAGGCATTGGCAAAGTCCTTGCCTTTGGCCGGCCCCAGCCACGCGGTCACCTCGCGCATCTGAATGTCGCGCGCCGAGAAGTCATTGAAGATCGTGAAGCCGAAGACGTGGGCCGGCGCGTCCTCGAGCGCGATGTTGCAGCCCGGCCGTCCGACGATCATCGCCAGCTCGAGCTCGAAGTCGAG
>JACDBF010000386.1 GCA_013695055.1 Actinomycetota bacterium | reverse complement strand
GCACTCTTTCCTCCATCTTGGCACTCATGTTCGTCGGAGGCTTCGGGGCCTTCGTGGCCAAGGTCGCGGTCGACGCGGAGGTGCAAGAGGGCCTCCAAGATGTCTACCGGGGCCGGGCCTTCTCCCTCTACGACATCCTCTACAACATCGCAAGCGTTGTCGCGGCCGGGGCGATCGTCGCGCTCGGCGCGAGCGGAGATCCGCGCGGACCCCTGCTGCTAGCCGGGGTTGCCGCGCTCGTCATGGGGGCGGGACTGGGGGTCGCTCTCAACCGGGCCGGCATGCTCCAACAACTGCCGAGTGGGTGACAGATGTCGCATAGCGCCACTCAGCACCCGCTCGGCACCGGGGGTTTATCGGCTACGAGGAGAAATTCGGTGTGCTCGATGTCTGGGGGCCGGCGCTCGTAGTCACCCGGCTCGACCGCGTAGACGGCTCGGGGCGCGAGGCCCACGCCGAGAGCCAGCAGATGGAGCTCACGCGGCGTGTAGACCCCGGTCCACAGATCGAACTGCGCCTCGACGCCCTCTTCGTTCTTCACGGTCGTGAGCTCGTGGCAGATTCCGCTCGCGGCGTCGAAATGGGCGCCCGGATGAAGGTTCGCGGCCTGGTAGTAGGCGTTGAAGGCGGTGACCATCGCAACCCCACCGGGCCGGAGCGCCTCGGCGATTCGGCGCAAGACCAGCCCGTCGTCCGCACCCATGAGCCCGAAGCCTCCCTGGCAAAGCGATATGGCGACCTCGAACTCGTTGTCGAAAGGCATCTGGCGCGCATCGACCTCGAAGAACGAAGCGGCCACTCCGGCCCGGCGGGCGTGCTCCGCGGCGATATCGAGAAACCGGCGGGAGATGTCCACCCCGGTGACCCCGAAACCCGCCTCCGCGAGCCCAACCGCGTGCCGGCCCGGGCCGCAACCGACGTCGAGCAGCCGCTTGCCCCCGGCCGGGCCCCCGATCTCCACGACGAACTCGACCTCTTGCCGCGTGCCCTTGGTAAAGCCGTAGCGGAGATAAGCCTCCCCCAGGTGCTCGGCGACGGCATCGAAATAAGGCCTGCCCGGATGAGCCGGGGGCCGGGCCATCACGTCTTCTTCTTCTCGACCCTGGGGAGTTCCTCTCCGGCGGGCTCGAGCCTGCGGGCACGAGCCCACTCGTCGAGACGCGTGAAGGCCTCACCGGCTTCCAGCAACCCTTCCTCGAGTCTGACCTCGAGGAGCCACTCGAGCGCCTCTCCCACCGTCGGGCCGGGCGGAACGCCGAGATAAGCCATAACCTGGCGTCCGTCGAGATCGGGCCGAATGCGTTCCAGCTCCTCGCGCTCGGCAAGCGACGCAACGCGCGCCTCCAGCTGGTCCATGCGGGCCGCGAGGCGGTTTGCCTTAGATGCGTTGCGGGTCGTGCAGTCGGCTCGCACGAGCGCATTGAGCTTTCCCAAGAGCGGGCCTGCGTCGCGCACATAGCGGCGGACGGCCGAGTCGCTCCAACCTTGACTGTAGGTGTGGAAGCGATGGTGCAGACGAATGAGCTCGGATACGTCTGCGACGATCTCATTGGGGTAGCGAAGCGCTTGCAACCGCGCCTTGGCCATGGAGGCGCCCACCACCTCGTGGTGATGAAAGGTCACTCCTTCGGGATCGATTTTACGGGTGCGCGGTTTTCCGATGTCGTGCAAGAGAGCCGCCAGCCGGAGCGTCAAGTCCTTGCTATCGGTGCGTTCTAGAACCGCAAGGGTGTGCGAGAAGACATCCTTGTGCCGATGGATCGGATCCTGCTGCAACTTCAGCGCCGACAGCTCGGGCAAGAACAAGGCGGTCAGCCCGGAGCGCTCGGCGAGCGCCAGAGCAGTCATGGGAGCCTGGCCCAAGAGAAGGCCGGACAGCTCGTCGCGGATGCGTTCTGCGGAGACGGTTACGAGATGGTCCTTGAGCTCGGAAATGGCGTCGACCGCGCTCTGGTCGATACGAAACCCGAGTTGCGACGCGAAGCGGAAGGCGCGCAGCATGCGCAGTGGGTCATCGGTGAAGGAGAGCTTGGGATCGAGTGGCGTCTTCAGCAAGCCGCTCTTTAGATCGGCGAGGCCGCCAAAAGGATCGACCATCTCGTTACCGGGGAGCTTGATCGCCATCGCATTGACCGTGAAATCGCGCCGTGAGAGATCGGTCACCACGTCGGACTCGAACGACACCTCGGGATGACGAGAGGCGGGCTGATACTTCTCGATCCTGAAAGTCGTGATCTCCACGTGTGTACCGGCCACCTCGGCCCCCACCGTTCCCCAGCGCACTCCCTGAAGCCAAACGTTCGCGACAAAGGGCGCAATGACCTCTTGGGTGACTTCCGGCAGGGCATCCGTGCTGAAGTCGAGGTCGCGGTGGGCCCGGCCCAGCCACGCGTCTCTCACCGGGCCCCCAACTAGATAAAGCTCATGCCCCCGCTTCGCAAAGGCGTGCGCGAGGGAAGAGACGGGAGATCCGTCTTCGAGGAGTTGGAGCACGGCGGCGCTCGCGGACTCCGCAGAGGCGCGAGAGGACGAGGTCATCTGGCATGAGGCTAACTCCCCGTCCATCGCTGCCGAAAGCTTCTAGGCGCTTCGGCTCACCCAATCCCGGTGACTCAGGAAATCGGTTGCAGGCCTTCCTGGCGAAGCGCTATCTGGAAGTCGTGCGCATTGGTGGCGGTAGCGTTGGCGTCGTCGAGCGTGACCAGCCCGGCCCGGTAGAGATTCAGCAGCGCCTGGTCGAAGGTCTGCATCCCGTAGAACTCGGACTCGGCCACGATGTCCCGGATGAGGTGCGTCTGCTCGGGGTTCAAGATGAGGTCGCGAACACGACCGTTGACCACTAGCACCTCCACCGCCGGGAGCAGACCGAGCCGGTCGGCACGCGGAATCAAACGCTGCGAGACCACTCCTTTTAGGGCCGCGCCGAGCGACACCCTGATTTGCTTCTGCTGATGGGGAGGGAAGAAGTCGATGATCCGGTTCACGGTCTCTGAGACATCGGTCGTGTGGAGAGTGGAGATCACGAGGTGGCCGGTCTCAGCCGCTTGAAGCGCGGTCTTGACCGTCTCGGCATCGCGAATCTCACCAACGAAGATCACGTCGGGGTCCTGCCGCATGGCGGCTCGCATGGCGCTCGCCCACTCGGCCGTGTCGTGACCGATCTCTCGCTGATTGACTATGGACATGCGGTCCGGATGAAGGATCTCGATGGGATCCTCGATGGTGAGGATGTGGCACGGACGCGATGCGTTGATGTGGTTGATCATTGCGGCCGTGGTGGTGGTCTTTCCCGAAGACGTCGGGCCCGTCACCAGCAGCAGGCCGCGCTGCTCATCGGCCATGGTCCTAACGACCGGGGGAAGGCCGAGGGTCTCGAAAGCGGGGCTTCCGGGCAACACGCGCCGGCAGGCGATGGCCACGCTCCCCCGCTGGCGAAAGACGTTGACGCGAAAACGACCGAGGCCGGGTTCGGAATAAGCGAAGTCGATCTCTCCCCGGCTCTTGAAGGCGCTCGCCTGATCCTCGCCCATGATCTCCATCGCAGCGCGTTCACAGTCTCCGCTGGTCATAGGAGGAAAGGGCGTCTTGAAAAGCGTTCCGCTCTCCCTGAGAACGGGAGGAACGCCGGCTTTGACGTGCAGGTCGGAGGCCTTCTTGTCGACGGTCATCCGGAGGAAGTCGTGGATACTCGGCTTCCCCGAGGTCTGCGCTTGTGCGTTCACTGTGCTCGCTCCCGTTGCGTCATCCCGCTCCTGTGTGTATGCCGGTGATCACTCCATCGGCAGGCGTGCAGGGGCAATTGAGCCGCGGTCTGAAAGGACCGGAGGAAGTTTCCAGGGGGTCGGGGCGGGTAGGCACAGCTAGACCAGGCGGCCGAAACTCCGGAGGTGCACGATGGGTGGGGAAGCGAAGATGAGCCGGGCCGAAGCCGGGCGCAAAGGCGGTAAGGCGACCAAGGACCGCTACGGCGACGACCATTTCGGCCGCATCGGGCGCATCGGTGGCAAGAAGGGCGGCGAGACCACCAAGAGCCGGTACGGCTCGGAGTTCTACCAGAAGATCGGGCGCATCGGCGGCTCCAAGTAGCCACCGGGGGCCCCGGGCCCCCCGCTCCCACACGGCAAGCCACGGCAAGCCATAAGAGGCTCCTCCCTTCGAGGGGGAGCCTTTCTCTATGCTGGCTCCATGCTCCGTTCGCGCGCGCTCGCCTGTGTCTTGTGCCTCGCGGCCGTCCTCGGCCTGGCATTCCTTCCCGGCCCGGCCGCCGGGACCGCTCAGCCCGGCCGCGTGCGGCTCGAGCTGCTGAGGGCCCCGGTATGGCGCAAGCCCGACCAGCCGCTGAACATCCGGCTGCGCATCACCAACCAGCAGCCGGATCGCATTGAGGCTTTCCGGCTCGCCGTCGGCGTCGAAGACCGCATAGGCAGTCGCTCGGCGCTGCACGACAGCTTCGAGCGACCCTCCAGCTATCAGCCGAGCACCTTTCCCAAGGACTACGAAAAGCCCATGGCGCCCGGAGCGACTCGAGTGATCTCGATTCGCGATTCCACCTCGAAGCTGGATCTCCTCGACCTCGCATCTGAGGGAGGCGTCTACCCGCTGACCATTACCTTCCAGGACCTCTCTCGGGACGAGATCG
>JACDBF010000258.1 GCA_013695055.1 Actinomycetota bacterium | reverse complement strand
CCGCGCTTTTCTGGCGTTCGTAACGCCGGGCCATCTCGATCGCCGTGGCCGCTTGAGCGGCGGCCAGCTCCACCGCCTCCGGCTCCCCGGGCCCGAGACTGAACTCGTCCCTGAAGATGAAGAGCAGAGCTCCGATCAAATCGGGCCCGGGAATGAGTGCGATAACCCCGCGCTGAAATCCTGCCTTGGCCATGGCCCCGCCTCCGACCTCGGCGACGGTCTCGCTCCCGGCAAAGAAGGAGCGCCACGGCTCCTCCGAGAGATCGAGGGTTGCAAGCTCAGCCGCCGCGGCCGCCTCGAGCCCCCGCCCCGCAAGCAATGAGTTCCTGCGACCGTCCAGGAAGTAGACGATCGCGCCGTCGGCTTGCAAGAGCTCGACCGCTCCCCGTTCGACTTCGCAGAGCACCTCGTCGACTCGCATTTTCGAGCCGACTCGGAGCCCGTAACCTCTAAGCATCTTTAAAAGGTTGAATCCTTGAGCGTGCGCCAGGGCGATTCTCACCTGTCGGACGACCCCTTGGGCCAATTCCCGCTCCCGGGAGCAGAGCTCCGTGGGGTCTGAGAATTCGACGAGGATGGCGCCGAAAGCCGCGTTGCGCCGAAGGAGGGGGATGCCGATGTAGGCGCCGAGCCGGCGCGTCTTATCCCCGGCCCCCAAAACGGCGCGCGCGTCCGGGACCAGCACCACCGCCCTCGAGCCCACCGCCTCCGACACCAGGTCGGCTCCTCCGCCCGACGCCTCGAAAGCCTCGATGCCGGCCCCGTCGAATCCGTCGTGAGCCGCGACGACCAGGGCTTGGTCGGCCGGCTCCTGAAGAAGGGCGACGCACCGGTCTGCTCCAAAGATCTTGGGAAGCAGCATCACCGTCGTGGCAAGCGTTTCCTCGACGGTACGGACCTCGGCCAGGAGCGAGGACATAGCCAGCAACACATCGGCGACATCCGCCTCCTGGGGCAGAGCGGGCAAGGCGTCCTGGATGGTTGCTGCTCGCTCGGCCGCGAGCGCCGAGGCCCGTCCCGACGTCTGTCTGCTCATCCCATCACCATAGGCCGCGCTCGCAGTGAATCTCCGCGGACCGCCCTCCACCGCTTGCCACGTTATCGAACATATGTTCGTATACCATCTCATGGCCCTTCGACAGCCTCTTGACCATCTCTCAACGCCGCTCGAGGACGCGACCTTTTGTGTCGTCGACCTCGAGACGACCGGCGGCTCGGCCGCGGATGGGCGCGTCACGGAGGTGGGCGCCGTCAAGGTTCGTCGCGGCGAGATGCTGGGCGCCTTCCAGACCCTCGTCGACCCGGGAGAGCCGGTGCCCGCCTTCATCCGGCTTCTCACCGGCATCTCCGACGACATGCTCATCGACGCTCCCCCAATCGGGGCGGTCTTGCCATCGTTCCTCGAGTTCTGCAAATCCACGGTCCTCGTCGCTCACAACGCGCGCTACGACGTTTCGTTTCTGAACGCGGCTCTGGACCGCGCCGGCTATGGACCGCTCGACAATCGAGTGGTGGACACGGCGGCGCTTGCCCGCAAGCTCCTAGCCGGAGAGGTGGCGAACAACAAGCTCGCGACGCTCGCTCTTCACTTTCGCTTGCCACATCAACCGGCGCATCGCGCGTATCTCGACGCGCTCGCCACGACCGATCTGCTGCACTGCCTTATCGAGCGCGTCGCCGGCTACGGCGTTACGACGCTCGACGATCTCCTCAACCTCTCATTCACGCGCCTCGGTAAGAGTTTCTCGAAGATCCGGCTCGCCGACGGCTTGGCGAGCGGGCCGGGTGTATATCGCTTCCTGGGAGCGAACGGCATGACGCTTTACGTTGGGAAAGCATCCGACATGCGCTCACGGGTTCGTTCCTATTTCTACGGGGATCCACGCGCCAAGATCCGGGCGCTGATGCGGGAAACCCAGTCGATCACGGGCGAAGCTCATGCCAGCACACTGGAGGCAGAGGTAGCGGAAGCGCGCTCGATCGCGCGTGAGCTCCCTCCCTACAATCGCGTCGGGAAACGCGTGGCCTGTTGGTACGTCAAGTTCTCAACCCGCTCGGGTCATTGCAAGCTTTCTCCCTGCCGCACTCCAAAGGACTACGAAGGTTTCTACTTGGGGCCCTTCAAATCCGCGAGGTACGCGCGCTCTCTCATCGATGCACTTCGCGATGCCTTTCACATACATCGCTGCGCCGAACCTCGGTCGTGCAAGGGTTGTGCCTTTGCGGAGATGGGCACCTGCGCAGGGCGGGATCCTCGCGAGCATCGCGCTCACGTGCGCGCCGCCGCCGGGGCGTGTCTCACGAACCCTCAGCCCGTGTACGAACCATTGCACGCAAGGCTCGAGAACCTGAGCGCCACGGCACGTTTCGAAGAAGCCGAGGAGCTTCGAAGGCGCGCTGCGATGCTCGAGCGAGCGCTTGCCGCCCTGGCCGCAATCCAAGCCCTGCTCGATGCCGGAGACCTGGTGGTCGTCGTGGGTTCCCGGGCGCTGCTCATTCGCAATGCTCAGCTAGCGGCCGCCGTTGATTTCGAGCCCGATCGAGTCGACGCCGGCGCGCGTTTGGCGGCCCTCGCGTCGTGCTCATCGGTGGGCCGTTATGTCCCGGGTGAAGTCCGGGCCGAGGCCGGCGTCGTTGCTTCATGGCTTAGCCGCCACGCCGATGAGGTTTCACTGCTCAGCGTCAGCGGATCGTGGGCGCAAGCGGCCGGCTCACCCGCAAAGGGACTCTTTGAGCCGCGCTCATAGCCGCGCTCTCTATTCGCCGGTGGTGCCGTCGATGCTCTCTCTGAAGATGTCGGCCTGTCCCGTGTGTCGCGCCGTCTCCTCGATGAGATGGGCGAGTATCCAGCGCAGCGTCATACGCTGCTTCCTGAACTCAGTGGTGTCGCCGAGCCCGCCGCCCCTCACTATCTGGTCTGACTTGGCCGCTTCCGCCCGGTAGAGAGCGAGCACATCGGTCACCGACTCCCCGTCCTCGATGCGAAAGTCGGCATTCGGGTCCTCGTCGGTCCACGGATAATCGACGTTCTGCCCGGCAAAGACATCTTGGAACCAGTAACGCTCGACGAACGCGAGGTGCTTGGCGATGCCCAAGAGGGACATGCTCGATGGGGGAATGGGCCGGCGAGCGTCCTCTTCCGGCAGGCCTTCTATCTTCATGGCAATGGTCGCCCGCTGGTATTCGAGAAAGCCTAGAAGCGTCTCCTTCTCGGGAGCGACCCAAGGCGGATCAACTCTTTGCTGAGTCATCAAAATGCCTTTCTCCAAGGAACCGCGAACCGTCGACTATCGCGCCGCTGCGCCGGCCGCGCGAGCAGCGGAGCACTACGCGTTCGACAGCTCGATCAGCCGGTCGAGCGCCGTTCGCGCCGCTCCCGAATCGACGGCCGCGACCGCGAGCTCCGCGGCCTCCTGGACGCTCGGTGCGAGTCCTCCGGCCACGAGGCCCGCGGCCGCGTTGAGGACGACGATGTCGCGCTTGGGGCCCCTGCCCCCGTCGAGCACTTCTTTGATGACGGCGGCGTTCTCGGCGGCCGTACCTCCGGCGACCGCCTCGATGGGAGCGGGAGGCAATTTGAGGTCGGCCGGATCGAGAACCCAGCGACGCACCTCGCCGTCCTTCAGCTCCACCACTGCGGATGGTCCCGAAGTCGACAGCTCGTCGAGGCCCGAATCGCCGTGAAAGGCGAGCACGTGCACGCTCCCCAGCCGCTGGAGCGTGGCGACCATGACGTCGAGCATCGAGTGGTCGGAGACCCCTAGGGCCTGGCGGGTTGCTCCGGCGGGATTGGTCAGCGGACCCAGGAAGTTGAAGATGGTCGCGATGCCGAGCTCCCTGCGCGGCCCGGCCGCGTGACGCATGGCAGGGTGAAACATCGGAGCAAAGCAAAAGCCGATGCCCGCCTTCTCGATGCAATGAGCCACTCTCGTGGGGTCGAGGTCGATGCGCACGCCGAGCGCCTCAAGCACATCGGCCGAACCACATCGAGAGGATGCCGCCCTGTTCCCGTGCTTGGCAACTCGGGCCCCTGCACCCGCACACACGAGTGCGGCCGCGGTCGACACGTTGAAGGTTCCGGAACGATCCCCGCCCGTCCCGCAGGTATCGAGTAGCTCTCCTTCCACGAGAACCTTTTGTGCATACGCGCGCATCGTGCGCACCAGACCTGCGACCTCTTCGGCGGTTTCGCCTTTGGCCCTCAGCGCGACTACGAAACCCGCTATCTGCGCCGGCGACGCCGCTCCCTCCATGATCTCGGCCATGGCGCTTGCGGCATCGTCCTCGGACAACGCCCGGCCCGCGAGCAGCTCGGAGATCGTCTGAGGCCACGAGAACGGCGGGCTCATCGAGAAGGAGTGGTTAGCCCTGGGGAGCTAGAAGCCGGGCGAACGCCAGCGCGTATGCCACGGCCGCCCTCTCGAGCTCTTCGAGGTCGAGAGACTCGCGCGCAGTGTGGGCCAGCGCGATCTCTCCCGGTCCGCAGACGACGACGTCGGCTCCGGCGCGCGCCAGATAGCGAGCATCCGACGCGCCCCTGAAGCCCGCCAGCTCGGCGGGACGATCACACGCTTCGGAGGTTGCCTCCGCCACGGTCTCGACGATGGTCGCGTGCTCATCGACTTCGAAGGGTTCGCCGTAGAAAGGAAACTCGACGTGAGCATCGAGATCGGGGTAGCGATCACGCGCTCGCTCGACGGCGTTCTCGACGGTCGCGAGCACGTCCTCTTTCGTCTCCGGTGGAACGCTGCGACGATCGACCTCGATCACACAGGACGCGGGCACGATGTTGATCTTCTCTCCGCCTTTGATCGTCCCGACGTTGATGCTCGGGCCCCCGAGCACGTCGTGGCTGATGTCGGGCAGCGTCTCTTCAAGGCGAGCAACGATCTCGGCCATGTGCTTGATGGCAGACACTCCCCGTTCGGGTGCGGAGCCGTGACCGGCAACGCCGCGCGTCGTTATTACGAGCCAGCAAGCTCCGCGCTGGGCACGGACCACCTTGAGCGATGTCGGCTCCCCGACGATCGCTATGTCGGGGTGAATGATCTTCTGCTCACAGAGATATCCGGCGCCGACGGTCCCCATGGTCTCCTCATCGGACACCAGCTCGAGCTCGAGCGTCCCTGCCAGCGGTACCGACGCCTCTTTGAGCACGGCCACGGCTTCGAGCGCCGCGGCGACCGGGCCCTTGGCGTCGCAAGCGCCGCGGCCGTGCATCCGCCCATCCTTTATCTCCGCCCCGAAGGGATCGACCGGCCATAGCGAGCGGTCTCCAGCCGGCACGACATCGATGTGCGAGCAGTAGCCGAGCGTCGGGCCCTCGCCCGAGGTCCACCGAGCGATCACGTTGGGCCGGCCGGTCGCGCCTTCGTGAATCGAGACCTCGAGCCCGAGCTCCTCGCAAAAAGATGCGGCGAGCTTGCCGGCCTCCGCCTCGTTGCCCGGAGGATTCTCAGAGGAGGTCCTGACGAGCCGGCTCAGGCGGTCGATGAGCCGGCTCGGATCGATGTGCCCTCGGAAGGTTCCGGCGGATACGCTCACTTCTTGAGACACTTGCCAGGAAGAGCTTCTCTCTGCCCTTCATGGAGTCCAACAGAGAGTCCAAGAGAACGAGGATCGAGATGACCTACCGGGTATTCCTCTTCGTTGTTCTGATCACCTGGCCGCTCGCCATAATCGGCTTGCTGCTGCTCATGACCAAGCTCGAAAGGTATGTGAACCGCCTCGACGCGGCCACTCCCGAGGAAGCGGGCCTCGAGCCGGTCGCGGGCACGAGTGACGAAAAAGAGGTGCGCATCGTCTTTGACGATCCGGTCATCGCGGAGCCCGACTCGTGACATGCACGCATCGTAACCAGCGAGACACCCGCCCGAAGAGCTAAGGCTCCGCGGACGGCGCCGGCGACACGCGGGCGTTGGACGCCCACTACTCGAGCGCCAGGCACTCGACTTCCACCCTGGCCCCCTTGGGGAGGCCCGATACCCCCACGGTGACGCGGGCCGGCGGCTCGCCCGAGAAGAACTCCTCGTAAACCTCGTTGAACTCCGCGAAGTCGCCCATGTCGGTCAGGTAGGCAGTCACCTTCACCACCCTGGCGAGGTCGCTGCCGGCAGCGGCGAGCACGGCCGAGAGGTTAATCAGGCTCCGGCGCGTCTCGTCTGCCACCGTGCCCTGCACCAGCTCGCCGGACTCGGGATCGAGGGGCACTTGGCCCGAGCAGAACACGAGGCCGCCGGCCTTTATGGCTTGCGAGTAAGGACCTATGGCCTCGGGAGCCTCGGGTGTGTGGATAACCGATCTGGGCATGCTTGCCTCCGATGGTAGGAAATGCGGCAAGGGTGAAACTAAAGGCCCGTCGCCTCGTTAGACAACTTGGTGAATCAGAAAATGGAGTTGACGCACAACCAGCCGGCGGCGCCCGCCGTAGAGCTCCCTCACGAGCTCTCGGATGAGGTGAGCTCAAAGACCCTTCCGGAGCGCTCCCAGACGCTCGGGGCACTCGCGCGCCGCCTGCTCCGCTGCCGAGATACAAGCGAGCTCCTGTCGGAGGGAGCCGCCGGTTTCGGAACGATGGCCGGCGCGCTCCGGTGCGTCATCGGAGTGATCGAAAGCCCCGAGGTCGGCCGGGCCCCGCGGACCCATGAATGGAGAGCGGACGGCTCCGCGCCCGGGGCCCCCGCCACCTCCCCCCTCTTTGATCTGGCCGTCTCGACGCGGTCACCGCAATGGAGCCAGGACCTCATAGCCCGCGCTGGCGGCGCGCCGGAGCGAGGCCACAGCGACGCCGCCGGGGGAGGCACGCTGGCCCTGCCTTTGCTGGGATCGAAGGGCCCTCTGGGAGCGATGACCCTGCACGGCGAGCGCTTGAGTGAGTGGAGGCCTGAGGTCGTAGAGCTGCTGCGCGACGCCGCGGGCGATCTGGCCGCGGCTCTCGAACGCTCTCTCGACCACCAGGCGGCCGTTCGCTCCGCTGCCGAGCTGCGCGCCGTCGATCGGGAGAGGAACGACCTGATCTCGATCATGTCGCACGAGCTTCGGGCCCCCATGACCGTCGTGGCCGGCATTGCCGACCTCTTCGAGAGGCGCATGGACCGGCTCGCTCCTGAGACGCGCGCCGAGCTGATCGACATCCTTGGCCGCGAGTCCAGACGCCTCGCGCGACTCGCCACCCAAGTCCTCGACGTGGAGGCAATCGATCGAGGGCGCATCGATCTGAGACTTCGGACCGTAGATCTCAGCGCGCTGGCGCGCGAGTCCGTCGCCGACGCCGGGCTGGCAGACCGGTGTGAGGTGGTCGAGGCTTCAGGCGCCCGGGCGGAAGCCCGGGTCGACGCCGACCGCCTCAAGCAGGTGCTCTTGAACTTCTTGTCGAACGCCGCGAAGTTCTCGCCGGACGCGGCCCGCATCACGGTTAGCGTCGATGCCTCCGTGCGCGAGATCTCGACGCGGGTTACAGACCGAGGTCTCGGAATCGCGCCCGAAGACATCCCGCGCCTCTTCCACATGTTCTCCCGGCTCGACCGGGGCGACGGCGTGGAAGGCTCCGGCATCGGCCTCTACGCTTCCAAGGCGATCGTCGAGCGCCATGGAGGAACGATCTGGGTCGACAGCCAGCCGGGCCGGGGATCTACGTTCGGCTTCACGCTCCCCCGCTAGCTCTGCGTTATCCGAGGGGGCCGATCGGCCTCAGGAGAGGAGCACACCGAGGGCTTGGGCCGCGGCGACGAGGGCCGGATGATCGATCGAGAGCGGCTGCGGCTCGTCGATGGGCGCCGGAGGGCTCAAGCGCTCGGCAAAGAGCGTGACGTTCGGCCACGACGCCTCCAAAGTCGACCACCACCCAAGGCCCCCGGCGCCCTCTCGGAAGATGCCGAGAGCGATTCGCCGGGTCTCGGCCCTGTGGCGGGTGGCCACGAGCGACGGCCGTAGCTCTCGCTTGGAGAGCATGTCCGGGTCATCGAGATCGATGACGCCGTCGAGCGACGAATCGTCGAATGTCGCCAGGGCCAGCCGGCGCCCCCCGGGGCGGCGGAGGTCCGAGCCGGACAGCGACTCGCCCCTAAAGTGCTGGATGCGCTCGGCAATGGCGGACTCGACTCGCCGCGATGCATAGAAGGCCCCGTAATGGCTGGGGTTGTCGTGCCGGCCGGAGCCCTGGCCGGAGCGCGCCACGTAGGTCGCGCTGCCCGGCTCACCCGGCCGCGCTCCGGGGGCCTCTGGGAAGACGCGGTAGAGCATTCAGGCGTAGGCGTCCGTTTCCTCGGCTTCGATCGCGACGAGGACCTCCGCGACCCGTCCGGCCGCAAGCGAATCGATGGGCCGGCGATCGCCGAGATGGGCGTTGAAGCCGCGCAGCCACTTCGAGGCCGATGCGGGCTCGAAGGTCGTGAGCAGCCGCGAGAGCACGAACTCGATGCCCTCGAGCTTCAGCCGGTTGCCCGTATCGGGCTCTTCGGTGCGGAGCCAGCGGCTCACGCGCGAGCGGCTGACTCCGAGCATCCGAGCGACCTCGGCCTGGCTCCCGAGATCGGCGGTCACCGCTCTGAGCTTGTCTCTAACCGGAACGGGCATGAGCCAAGTCTACCGCAACGATTATCGTTGCGGTAATCAGAAGTGGGCCCCCACCCGGGCGGCGGGTAGGAGCCCACAAGTGGAGCCGGCCTGTAAGCCGGGTTCTGTGCCGCTCTCGCGAGCGCGGTGACCATCCATCTGGGACGAGCGTTGCCGCTCGCCTCGTGCGGCCTACCCGGAGGCTCCTCGAAACCGAGGCGGCGGGCCGCCGATACCTCCTGCTTGGCCTTGCTCCGGACGGGGTTTGCCGAGCCGCGCCGATCGCCCGGCGCGCTGGTGAGCTCTTACCTCACCGTTTCACCCTTACCGCTCAAATGAGCGGCGGTCTGTTTTCTGTGGCACTTTCCGCGAGTCGCCTCGCCTGGGCTTTCCCCAGCGTCCTGCCCTGCGGAGCCCGGACTTTCCTCAGCCCGAAGACGAGCTCCGGGCCGCGGTCACCCGGCCGGCTCCGCTTCCATTGTCACACTCTGTGGCGGCGAGTACGCCCGCGCGTCCAGACGCATGCGCCGGGCGGCGCGATCCAGGCACGCGAGCAGCGGACGCCCGGCCACCGCCACGACGAGAGCGTTGCCGGCGGCTCCGAAAGCGTCCCACGCGAACGAGGTCGCCGCATAGAAGGTCAGGTAACGACCAACATTGGCGGCAACGCCTTGGCCCGGCGACCACGCGACCGGGCCGGAGGCGGCGGCGAAGGGCCAGAACCACAAGTTCATCACCGCCCCGAACGCGAAGGCCGCGAACGCCCCGTAGGCCGCGAGCGAACCCACTCGCACGGGCCACGAGCCCTTGGGCAGGAGCCCGGCCCCCAGACCGACCCATCCGACGGCGACCATCTGGAACGGGAGCCAGGGCCCGATTCCCCCTACGAACATGCCCGATGCGAACGTCCCGACCGCGCCGAGCACGAATCCGAATGCCGGTCCGAAGGAGCTCCCGGCGGTCAGCACGACGATGAACATGGCCGAGAAGCCACCGATGAAGCCTGGCAGGCGCAGCGCGACCATCGCGGCGCCTAAGACCCCAATGAGCGCAACGGTCTTCGGTCCGAGAGCCGTGCGTCCCAGCTCTATGAACAGCAGCCCTCCGAGGCCCATGAGGAGGCCGGCGAAGATCAGAGGCGCGTCGACCTCGTGGCCCTGCCCCCGGCCGATCAGGCCGGGCAAAAGAAAGGGCCACGCAAACGCGGCCGCGCCGGCGATGTTCATCACCACGAGCGCGCCTGCACGCGTCGCCCGGCCGGTCACGAGTGCGCCAGCGCGTTCGCTACCTGACCGGGCGTCAGCCAGCCGGCTCCGAACACGCGCGTCATCTGAGGAGCAAAGACGGGCGAGTCTCCGAGGATGTCTTTTGCGCCCCCGTCGGCGATGATCTCGCCGCTTGCGAGCATCACGACGCGCGTCGCAAGCTCGGCCGCGAGCTCTACATCGTGGGTCGCGAACACCACCGCCCGGCCCCCGCGCGCATAACGACGAAGGAGCTCGATGAGAAGGCGCTTGGCATCGGGGTCGAGTCCGCGCGTCGGCTCGTCGAGTAGCAGGGCGCGCGCGCCCGTAGCGACCACCGCTGCGGCGGCGACCAGCAGGCGCTGCCCCGCAGAGAGGTCGCGCGGATGGCGGCCCGCCAACGCGGCGAGGCCCAGCTCCTCGAGCCACGCGCCGGCCCGCTCCGGGCACCCGTTTGCTCGAAGAGTCGTCTCGATCTCCGAGTCCACGCGATCTCGAAAGAGGATGTCCTCTGGAGTCTGCGGACACAGCGCGACGCTTCGGCCCGGCACCGGCGCGCCTTCACCCGCAGCAACCGTCCCGGACCGGGGGGCATGAAGGCCGGTAAGGCAGCGCAACAAAGTGGTCTTGCCCGACCCGTTACGCCCCATGAGAGCCACGATCTCTCCCGCCACTAAGCCAAGGTCGACCCCTTTGAGCACCTCCGAGCTCCCGTACCCCGCGCGCAGAGCGCGGGCCGCGACTAAGGGCTGCGCCTCGGATCTCGGGGAAGCCCCGGTCCGGCGCGCGTCCGGAGAAAGGGCGGGGGCGCGGCGGCGCGCCTCTCTCACGGTGAGAGGCAGGGGGCTCCAGCCCAGGAGCCGGCCCAGGGTCGCCACCGGGGGCCCCACGCCGAGCTCGTCGAGCACGGCGGAGGGGGAGCCACTCAGCACCTTTCCCCGGCGACAGCCGAGGGCCGCGTCCACGTAGCCGGCCACCCGTTCGAGACGATGCTCCGCGATGACCACGGTAAGCCCAAGGTCGTGGACGAGGCGCTGCAGGGCCGCTAGAACGTGCTCCGCCGCCTGAGGATCGAGCTGGCTGGTGGGCTCGTCCAGCAGCAGCACGCGCGGCCGGGGCGCGAGCGCAGCCGCGATGGCGACCCGCTGGCGTTCGCCCCCAGATATCGAACGAACGCTCGACGCGCGCAGGTGATCGAGATCGAGTAGGTCGAGGCACTCTTCGATGCTCCCGCGCATCGTTGCGGCGGGTATGCCGAGGTTCTCCATGCCGTAGGCGATCTCGTCTTCGACGGTGTCGAGCACGAACGACGAGCCCGGATCCTGGGGAACGAACGACACGACATCGGCCAGCGAGCTGGGTTTCTCCGAGAGGGTGTCGCGCCCGCACACCGTCACCCGGCCCGAGAAAGCTCCACCGGTGAATTGGGGTACGAGTCCGTTGATCGCCCGTATCAGGGTCGATTTGCCCGAAGCTGTGGCGCCGCACACGAGCACGAAAGTTCCTTCTTCGATGGTGGCCGTGACGTCGTCGAGAGCGCGAAGACCATCACCGGGGTAGGAAAAGCTCACCGAGTCGAACGCGATTGCGTCTCTCACCGCGGCACGCCTTCGGGAAAGAACGCCGGCGCGGCGAAGGCCGAGAACGCGGCGACCAGCCACGGCGACGCGGTGGGCCAGGCGAGCGGGAAAGCGACCACGGTGAGAGCGGCGCCTCCGGCGGCCATCACCACCACGAGTGCCAACGCGCTGACGAGGACGGTGGCCCACGCCCACGCGCCGAAGGGCTGCGGCCGGTAGCGCGAGCGGGGACCACGCCCGTGGCCGCGCGCGTCCATGCTCTCGGCCAAGGTCAGAGCTTGCTCCATGCCGGTCTCGAGCAACGGAACGGCGAGAACCGGAATCGCCTTGAGCGCGGACACCTCTATCCCCCGCATCCTCTGCGCCTCCCGCACGCGGGCGGCCGACTCGATGAAGCGAGGCGCCATCGTGAGGGCAAGGGTGGCCGCAAGCGCAGGCTCGTGCAGCCGCCTCGGGGCGAGGCGAAGAAGCGAATGAGGATCGGCCACCGAGTTGAAGGCTCCGTAGATCATGATCAAAGTCGCTACGCGCAAGCCCTCGAGCGATGCAGCCACGATGCTGCCGGCCGATATCGGGCCGAGCACCACCAACAGCGTGCGGGTCGCGATGACCACAAGGGCGGTCGCTCCAAAGAGCCTGAAGAGGCGAGCCCCGGGCGACGAAGTGGAGCGCGCGAGGTGCACCGCGCACGCCCCCGCCGCGAGCGGGAGCAAGTAGAAGGGATTCGTGGTCGACACGGCGGCGAGCCCTGCACAAGCCGACCACGCCAGCCAACCACCCGGGTGCACGCGCCTATCTCCGGCGCCGGCGTCTGAGCGCCACGGCCCCTGCGGACAGAGCGCACGCTCCGGCCAGGCCCGCAACCCCCGCGAGTGGGGGGCGCTCCGGCGGCCGGCGGAGTGCTGGGCCCCCGTCCGCCTCGGCCGGCCCGCCCCTGTCGACGGGCTCCCTCGGCGGGATCCTGAGAGCCGGGCGACGCACAGACCGGGGCGACCGCGGGCCCCGGCCGTCGGCTTGAGGCGATCGAGGCGCCGGCGTCGATGGTGGCGACGGCGAGGGAC
>JACDBF010000326.1 GCA_013695055.1 Actinomycetota bacterium | reverse complement strand
CGTCGTTGCCTGAGTCCGAGTCGAGGGAACCATCCGAGCCCCCCGGGCGACTATCGCCTCGCCGACACTCTGAGTGTTCGCCGGCCGACATCAGAGGGAATGCTGTGGCGGATCACTCTTCTACGATGATCGTTCCCCTCATGCCCTGTTCTTCGTGCGGAATGCAGAAGTAGTCGTACTCTCTAAAGATTAAGTCTAACCAGGCTCAATCGGCCTTTACCTGCATCGCCGAGTGGGTGACAGATGGCGCATAGCGCCACTCCCCACCCACTCGAGGGGGGCCGGGTGGCCTTCGAGGCCCGGCTATTCGCAGGGGTGACACTCCAGCGCGAGGGTGGCGTGCTCGATCCCGAAGCGTTCTCGCAGCATCAGCCTTAGGCGCTCTCCCTCGAGCTGCGCCTCATGCAACGTGGTCTCGTCGCCCAGCACGACATGAGCCGATAGGGCCGGAACATCCGAGGCCAGGTTCCACAGGTGAAGATGGTGGACCGCCTCAACGGCCCCGTCCCCCTCGAGGGCGTCGTCGACCTCGTTTGGATCGATGCCTCTCGGAGTCGCCTCCATGAGCACGGCGGTCGTATCCCTGAGAAGCCGAGCGGCCGACCACAAGACCAAGAAGCCGATCAGGATCGACACGGCCGGATCGACCCAGTAGGCGCCCCAACCGAGGATGGCGATCCCCGCACCAACCGCTCCCAGGGACCCCAGCGCGTCGAGAATCATGTGCAGGAACGCCGCCCGAATGTTGAGACTGCTTCGCCTGGAGCGGGCCAGCAACAAGGCGCTGCCGAGATTCACCGCCAGGCCGAGCGCCGCGACCAGAACCAGCCCTCCACCGTCGACGCGCGGAGCATCCGCCAGCCGGTCGAAGGCCTCGAAGAAAAGCCACCCGGCGGCCGCGACGAGGATCACTCCGTTCGCCTGAGCTCCGAGCACCTCGGCCCGCTGCAACCCATAGGTGTGCCGGGGAGTCGCCGGTCGAGACATCAGGCTCTGGGCGACGAGAGCGATGCCGAGGCCGGCCACGTCCGAAAGCATGTGGGACGCGTCCGCCAAGAGCGCCAGCGAATGAAAGGCCACGCCGCCGAACACCTCGACGAAAAAGAATGCGCCGTTGGCGGCCAGGGCGATCTTCAGAGCCTTGCTTGAGGTCATCGACCAAGTATTCACGCACCAGGGTCGGGCGGCGGCGTGCGCGCGCGGGCTCTGGGTGCATCGGCTGCGCACATGCTGAACGTTTCATTCGCCCTCGGGGCCGTAACGATCACGGAACGCTCCAGGGATACGGTCCTCAAGAGCGGAAGCTGAGACAAGAGTTTGGGAGCGCCGCATGTGGATGATCAGCCTTAGAGACCTTCAATTCAGGCACAGGCGGTTTTCCATCGCCGTTCTTGCCACTTCCCTGGTCTTTGCGATGACGCTTCTCATGGCCGGCGTGAGTGCCAGCCTGCACAACGAGATTCGCAGGATCACCGACGTCATCGGGGCCGACTCATGGGTGGTGGCCCACGGCACGTTGGGACCATTTACGGGAGCAACCGTCGTGCGAGCAGATACCGCCGAGGCCATCGCGGCCTCGGCGGGCGTGGAGGCGGCCGATCCTCTGGTGATCCTCCGGTCGGCCATGCAGGAACCCGTCGACTTGGACGTGAATATCATCGGCTACCGCATCGGAGGCCTCGGGTCGCCGCCCGTCACGGAGGGGCGCACGCCCCGGGGGCCCGGCGAGGCGGTAGTCGACTCGTTCTTGGGCGTGGGCGTGGGCGAGCGCATGTCGGTAGGCGGCCGGACTCTCGAGGTCACCGGAGTAGCCGACGGAATCACCTTCTACTTCGGCACTCCAACCATGTTCGTCTCCTTGGAGGACGCCCAGCGAATTGGCTTCTCCGGCAAGCCCCTTGCATCCACCATCATCGCCAAGGGACGGCCGACCTCCCTCCCCGAGGGTCTCGACGTGCTCGACTCCGGCCAGGTGCGCGCCGATCTCGAGCGTCCGCTCGCCAGCGGATCGCAATCGATCGACTTCATCAGCGCCCTGCTGTGGCTCACGGCGGCGGGCATCGTCGGCTCGATCATCTATGTCTCCGCGCTCGACCGAACGCGCGATTTCGCGGTGCTGAAAGCCACCGGCGCGCCTAATCGCACTTTGATGATGGACCTTGCCCTTCAAGCGATAGTGCTGTCGGTTGCATCCGCGATCCTGGCCATTGGACTGACCCAGCTTCTGGGGCCGACCTTCCCCTTTGCAGTCGAAATCTCCTCCAGCTCCTATGTCTCTCTGTTCGGCATCGCCATCTCGGTTGGGCTTCTTGCGAGCATTGCGGGACTACGACGCGCCGTGGGAGTCGATCCGGCCCTCGCGTTCGGAGGTGCATGACCATGCCCGACCTCGACATCCGCGATCTCACCATCGAGTACAAGAGCGGGGATTACGTCGTGCGAGCGATCGACCGCCTCGATCTCTTTGTCTCGTCCGGAGAGCTGGTTGTCATGCTCGGACCCAGCGGCTGTGGAAAGACGACCTTGCTCTCGGTGCTCGCCGGGATACTGAAGCCCCAGTCCGGCTCCGTGCGCTTCGGCGATACCGACGTCAGCGCTCTGAAGGAGCGAGCTCTCACCGAGTACAGAAGAGCGACGGTCGGAGTCGTATTCCAGGCCTTCAACCTCATCCCCAGCCTCACCGCCCTCGAGAACGTGCAGGTGCCGCTCCTTGCGGCAAAGACGCGGCCCAAGGAGGCGCGCGCACGCGCCGTTTCGCTTCTTCACAGGGTGGAGCTATCCGATCGCATGGCTCACAAGCCGGGCAAGCTCTCCGGAGGACAACAGCAGCGAGTGGCCATAGCGCGGGCTCTAGCTCACGATCCAACGCTCGTGCTTGCCGACGAGCCGACCGCTCATCTCGACTACATCCAAGTCGAGGGGATCCTGCGCTTGCTCCGCGAGCTCGCGAATTCGGGCAGGACGATCATAGTCGCCACCCACGACGAACGCTTGCTACCGCTGGCCGACCGCATCGTGGAGCTGGCGCCAAGAGGCGCTGTGACCGCTCGTCCCCCCGAGCATCAGGTGCTGGGGGCGGGGAACGTCATCTTTCGCCAAGGGGACGCCGGCGATCTCATCTACATCGTCTGGCGGGGCGAGATAGAGCTGGTGCGCAACCTGGGAGACGGATCAGAGCAGGTCATCGACAGGGTCACCGGCGGCCGCTACTTCGGCGAGCTCGCTCCCATTTTCGGGCTCCCCCGTTCCGTCACCGCAAGAGCGACCATGGATACAGTCGTTACCGGGTACACGCCCACGGACTTCCGGAAGCAGATGGGCTCTCCCAGCATGGCCGACATGATCGTCGGCGCCGACATGCAACCTTCCGGAGAGGCCCTGCACAGCAGCACCCTCACGTCACAAGCCGACTGAATCTGCAGCCGGCCCTCCTCTTCTTGCGAAGCGCGGCGGCGTCGGCCACTATCAGAGCTTCGATCGGTTGGACATGCTATCCGTTTTGCCTCAATGACGAGGAGGCGCTCTTCTGAAACCAAGCGACACTCCAGAGTCAAGGCGGATGTCGGCGAGTCGGATTGCCCAGGCGGTCGTGGCCGTTGCGGTGGTGGGAATGATCTTCGTCTACTTTCTGCCCCGCCTCGTCGACTTCACAGAGGTGTGGGCGGCCATCCGGGCGATGACATGGCTAGAGCTGCTGACGCTCGCGGTTTTGGCGGTGTGGAACCAGGCGACCTACTGGCTGGTCGAGGTGACGGCCAGGCCTGGGCTCGGCCATAGGCAGGCGATGAAGATCACTCAAACGTCTACGGCGATCTCTAACACGCTGCCGGGTGGAGCCGCATTGGGGGCCGGGCTGCAGACGGCAATGTATGTCTCTTATGGGTTCGCGTCGGCCGACATCGCCATCTCGCTGGCGCTTACGGGCACCTGGAACACCTTTGCCAAGCTGGCGATGCCGGTGGTAGCCCTGGCCCTGCTGGCGCTCGGAGGTAATGCCGGAGGAGCGCTCGTAGGCACCTCGGTCGCCGGCGTGGTCGTGGCCGGAGCGATCCTTGGATTCGCGATGGTCCTGAGAAGCGAGAGAGGAGCGCTCAGAGTAGGTGCGCTCTTGGCCGCCGGTGCCTCCTTAGTGGCACCCGTCACCCATCGTCCGCCCCGCGACGACTGGGGTGCAACGGCCGCCGGCTTCCGTCGGAAGACGATTGCCCTCGTACGCACGCAATGGTTGCGTCTGACGGCGGCGACTCTCATCAGCCACGTGACGCTCTATTTGGTGCTGCTGGTGACCTTGCGACATGTCGGCGTTGCGAATGCAACCGTAAGCTGGGAGGAAGCCCTGGCAGCATTCGCTTTCATCCGGCTGCTCTCGGCTCTGCCCATCACTCCGGGAGGACTCGGTGTCGTAGAGCTCGGGATGACGGCCACCCTGGTGGCGGCCGGTGGTAACGAACCCAGGGTCGTTGCAGCGGTGCTCGTCTACCGTCTGCTCACTTTCGTTCTGCCCATCCCGGTAGGCGCCGTCTCCTATCTGTTCTGGCGGCGCGAAGCGGCGCGCCGAGAGCCGAAGCTCACCGGTGGATAAACGAACAGTCACGACCGCGCTCGCAAAGTACGCAATCAACCCGATAGTGCGACGACTGGCCGGTTATGTGCCGTGGTGGGCATTACTCGAAACCATTGGGCGAAAAACAGGCAAGCCGCGGCGTACACCCGTCGGCAATGGGCTCGAGGGCGACACCTTCTGGATAGTGGCCGAGCACGGATGGGCGGCCAAATACGTGCGCAACATCCAAGCCGATCCCCGCGTCCGCGTGCGGGTGAACGGGTGGTGGCGCGCGGGTCTAGCCCATCCGCTTGCCGAAGACAACGCCACCGCCCGCCAAAGGCGGCTTCGACCGTTCAATGCTGCAGTCGTCCGGCTTATGGGAACGGAACTTCTAACCGTGCGTATAGACCTCGACAAGATTGTCGAGGAACGCATAAACGGTCCATCGACAACTCGAGAGATTCTCGAGAATGGTGTCGCCGCCGGCGTGATCGCGGGGGCCGTGAGTGGCGCACCCTCGACCCTCGACGCACTCGTTCGTCATCTTGACCCCCTAGAGGCGACCGCGGCTGCCGGCTCGCTGCTTCTTCCCGGCGAACATCGCCGGCAAAGACTGTTGCTCGCGGGGGTGTTCGTGCACGGGATACTGTCTTTGGGATGGGGGATCGCTCTGGCCGCGGCTCTTCCTCCGAAGCGCACGGCCTTATGGGGAGCGCTTGCCGGGTCGCTGATCGCAGCCTTTGATCTCGGTCTCGTGGGTCGGGGAAACCCCCGAATCCGGTCGCTGCCCATTGCTCCGCAGCTGGCCGATCACCTTGCGTTTGGGGTGATCGCCGGGCTCGGCCTGGCGCGTCGGCGCGCCAGGCCAGCGCGCGGGAACGGAGTTTCAGCGGGCCATAGCCTGACAGGCCCTGGCGACATTAGGCTGCGGTAGTGTCACTCATGGGGAACCTCGGGGCCTCCGCTGCTTGGGGACTGGTGGTGGCGGTAAGTCTTCTTGCCGGAGCGGTCGCGGCCGCCCTGCTCAAGCTCCCCTCGCGGGTCGCCGCTGTCCTCACGGCGTTCGGTGGCGGCGTCCTATTCGCAGCGGTCGCGCTCGAGCTGGTTCCCGAAGCCGACGAACAGGCCGGAACATGGCTGACGGCCCTCGGTCTGCTCGCCGGGACATTCGTCTTTGTGGGCGCCGATGCATGGCTCTCGCGCGACGAGGGGGCCAAGGAGATGCGGCGCTCGACGCATGCGGCGGCGGCGGGGCAGCCGATGAAGATGCCGAAGAATCACGCCGAGGCGGCCCGCGGCGAGTCGATAGCGGTGGGCCTCTTCGTCGACGGAGTTCCCGAATCGATCGCGCTCGGGCTCACCGTTGCAGAGGGCAACATTGGGCTGGCGTTGCTCGGGGGAATTCTGGTAGGGAACGTGGTGGAGGCCTACGGCGCGGCCCAGCCAATCGTGGCCGGCGGTCACTCCAAGCGCTTTGCCGTCGCGCTTCTAGGGGCAATCGGTCTCTCCCTTGCGCTTAGCACCGTGCTTGGCGGCACTTTGCTCTTCAATGCAAGCCCGGCTCTGACTGGAACCGCGCAAGCCGTTGCCGCCGGAGCGGTGCTTGCGGTCATTTCGATCTCGATCGTTCCGCACGCGTTCGCCGAAGTCAGCGGCGTAGTTGCGCTCGCTTCTGTGCTGGGCTTCACCGGTGGGTACCTTCTGAGCTGAGGTCGTTCGGATCGCCGATGAGTTAGTGAGTCAAGTTGATCGCCGGGACCACACCTTCCTCGTCTTCTTCGAGCGGTGAGAGGACGCAGAACTCGTTTCCTTCCGGATCGGCAAGGACCACCCAACTCGCGCCATCTGATTGCCCGATAGATGCGCGCCGCGCACCGAGATCTATCAAGCGGCCCACCTCGGCGGCTTGGTCGACCGGACGAAGATCGAGGTGGAGGCGATTCTTCAAGACCTTGTCGGCGGCAACCTTGACGAACAGAAGATCGGGACTGACGTCGACCTCAGGAGTGCCCTCGGCAGGTTCCACGACGCTTTGACGAGAATCTTCGTAGGTGACTCGCCATCCCAGCACTTGGGACCAAAAACGTGCGAGACCGCTTGCATCATGCGAGTCGAGGACAAGGCACTGGATGCGCAGGGGGCTCATGAGACTCCTTTCGATTTCGGCTGTCCTTCCAGAAGCGTGCCGGGTAGATTGCCCTAAATCGACTTAGGGGGTGAGCGGTGGGCGACGCAGACCGGGCGCTTTCCGGCATTGGGATTCGGATCGCCCTATGGTTCTCGTGGTTGGTGGCCTTCTGGCTCACCTGGATGCTGCTCGTCGGGACTTGGGTGCTCCAAGAGATGGTTGCCGGCCTGGTGGCAGCCGCGGCCGCCGCCTCCGTTGCCGAGCTCGTTCGGGTCCAGGATATACGCCAGTTCCGTCCCCGCCTGCGGTGGATCCTGCGCGCCTATCGTCTGCCCCCGCTCATCCTGTCTGATTCCTTCGTCGTTCTTCTTGCCCTGTGGAGACATGTGACCGGCAAGCAGCCCATCGACGGGGCTTTTCGCGCCTTCAAGCACCCGGTCGCCGGACAGGGTGGCCGGGCGGCCGGTCGCCGGGCCTTGCTGAACGCGGCCATCTCGGTTACGCCCAATACCTACGTGGTCGGCATCGATGAGGATCGCGAGCAGGTGCTCGTCCACCAGCTGGTGCCATGCCCGCCCGACCGGACGAGCGAGGAGATCATAGGCAAGCTGTGAATGTCTATCTCCTCGCCGCAATCGCGCTGCTCGTTAGTCTGTTGCCATGCGGTTGGGTGTGCCTGAGGGATCCGGCCCCCATCAATCGCCTGATTGCCTTCGAGCTCGCCGCAGTAGTCGACACTCTCGTATTCTTGCTCCTCGCCCAGGGCTTCGGCCGCGACGTCTATTTCGATCTCGCGGTCGCGCTCGCGCTGCTATCCCTGGCCGGTGGACTCGTCTTCACGCACTTCATGGAACGATGGGTGTGAACGCGAAGCTGTCGATTGAAATCGTCCTCCTGACCGGCGCGGTCGGACTAGAGCTCGTCTGCGCTATCGCGATCTTGTTGGTTCATGACCCCTTCGACCGCCTGCACTTTCTCGGCCCCGCAACCTCGATCGGACCTGCGCTGATCGCGCTCGCCATAGTCATGGAGGAAGCGCTGTCTACGAACGGGGTAAAAGCCATCGTCGTTGCGGTCCTATTGTTGATCACCAGTCCGGTGCTCACGCATGCGACGGCGCGCGCTGCCCGCGTGCGTCAGTACGGCCACTGGCAAGCGCTTTCGGCCGAGGAAGTTGACTCCGACTGATCGTGGACGCCACGGCGATTCTCCAGGCCTTCGTCCTTCTGCTCGTAGCCGCCACCGCGACCGGCGTGATCCTCACGCGCGATCCCCTCGCGCAGGCGATCACGGTTAGCTTCTTCGGGCTTCTGCTCGCCATCGCCTTCTTGGCCTTCCAGGCCCCCGACGTCGCGCTCTCGGCAATCGCCGTGGGAGCAGTGGCGCTGCCTCTCATGATTCTGTTGGCGCTCGCCAAGATCCGGGGAGGGGCCGAGTGACGAGCAGGGGGCGGCGCGGTCTCTTCCTCACGGGAGCCGCCGGGCTTGCCCTGCTGCTGCTATGGGGGACTGCGGGGCTTCCGGATTTCGGCGACTATCAGCACCTCTACGGCCTCACGCTGAACGCTGAGTCCGTCGCCGCTACGCGCGCCACCAATGCGGTCGCGGCAGTGACGTTCGACTACCGAGGTTTCGACACCTTGGGCGAGGAGTTCATTCTCTTCGCAGCGGTGCTCGGCACGGCTCTCTTGCTGCGTGCGCAGCGAGAGGAAGAGGAAGAGCCTCCCGAGGACATGGCCCCCGACCGCCGGCCTCCGCACGACAGCGACGCCGTACGCGAGCTGTGTCTCGGCTTGGTTGCCCCCATATTCCTATTCGGCGTCTATATCGTCGTGCACGGACACTTGAGTCCCGGTGGTGGCTTTCAAGGCGGAGTGGTGCTGGCGACCGCTCCTCTGCTGATGTACATCGGCGGCGAGTACCGGGGACTTCGTACTGTCACCCCCGAAGCGCCACTGGAGCTGGTGAAGGGGGCCGGAACGGGAGGCTACGTGCTCATTGGTCTCTCGGGTCTCTGGTTCGGGACGTCCTTTCTCGATAACGCGCTGCCGCGGGGCAACGCCGGCGATGTCATCTCCTCCGGCACGATCCTGGCGCTCAACCTCGCGGTGGGAATGGCAGTGGCCGGAGGCCTCGTGCTCTTGCTGACGGAGTTCCTCGAGCAAACACTGGTACTGAGGAGTCGAAGCAGGAAATGAGCTACTTGCCCTTCGCAGTTGCCGTCTACCTGTTCCTCATCGGCCTCTGGGGCATTGTCATCAGCCGCAACCTCATCCATCTGGTGGTGTGTCTCTCGGTGGTCCAATCGTCCACCTATATCGTGCTGCTCGCGGTCGGCTACCGGGCCGGCGGCACCGCTCCTATCTTTCTGGACGTTCCGGTGGGACGCCGGGCCGTCGACCCCATCGTGCAAGCGCTGACCCTGACCGACGTGGTTGTCGGCGTCACCGTCTCGGCGCTGCTGCTGGCGCTTGCCGTTCAAGTCCACAAGCGTTCCGGCACGCTGGATCCGGAGCTACTTACCTCGTCGCGAGACTGACGATGGACCCTCTGATACCGCTGACGGTTGCGGTGCCGCTGCTCGCTGCTGCCCTGCTGGCAGCCTTCTCGCCCTTCGTCACCCGTCGCGTGATCGAGCTTTCGAGTATCGCCGTTGCCGCAGCGGTGACCGCCATGTGCCTGCTCCTTCTGAGTGGGGCGAGTGAAGCACCACTTGTCTACTGGTTCGGGGGACACATGCCGCGTGACGGCCTGGCGCTCGGCATCGCTTTCGTCGTAGATCCTCTCGGTGCCGCCCTTGCCGCTTTCGCCGGAGTGCTGGTCACGGCCACGCTCGTCTACTCATGGAGATACTTCGACGCGGTTGGAGTGCTATTCCACTCGCTGCTTCTCATCTTTCTCGCCGGCATCATCGGTCTCGCCATCTCCGGCGACCTCTTCAATATCTTTGTCTTCCTCGAGCTGCTGAGCGTCGCGGCCTTCGCGCTGACCGGCTACAAGATCGAAGAGACCGGCCCTCTCCAGGGGGCGCTCAACTTCGGTGTGACTAACACCGTGGGAGCGTTCTTCGTGCTATGGGGCATCGCCCTTCTCTACGGAAGAACGGGTGCCCTCAACCTCGCGCAGATGGGAGAAACGCTGGCAGGCGGTCCGGTCGACTCGCTCGTCGTCACGGCAATCGCGCTCTTGGCGACCGGTTTCTTCATCAAAGCGGCCATCGTCCCATTCCACTTCTGGCTTGCAGATACATACGCAACCGCGCCACTGCCCGTGTGCATCTTGTTGGGAGGAGTCGTGAGCGAGCTCGGCCTCTTCGCCTTCGCGCGCGTCTACTGGACGGTGTTCGATGGTGCTCTGGCAAGCTCCCACGAGGAGCTTCGCATTCTGCTGCTGGCCGCGGGAGCACTAACCGCTGTCGTCGGCGCGGTCATGTCGTTCGCCCAACGTCATTTGCAGAGGATGCTCGCCTTCTCCGTCATCGCCCATGCCGGCCTGCTGCTCGTGGGCCTTGGGCTCATGTCACCCGCCGGCCTCGCAGGCGCGGCCGTTTACCTGCTGGCCGGCGGCCTCGTCAAGGCGTCGTTGTTCATGTGCCTCGGCATACTCCAGCACCGGCTCGGGGGCGTCGACGAGCTGCGCTTGCACGGCCGCGCCCGCCATATGATCTTCACCGGCACTCTGTTCCTGGTGGGAGGGTTAGTTCTCGCCGGAATCCCTCCGGCGGGCACGTACGCGGGCAAGGCGCTCTTGGAAGAAGAGGCAAACCTCCTCGGGCTCTCTTGGGTCACCCCCTTGTTCGTGCTGGTTTCCTGCCTGACGGGGGGAGCCGTTCTAAGGGCCGCCGGCAAGGTCTTTATGGGATGGGGACCGCCGCCCGGGCACTCCGGCGGGGAAGAAGATGCACAAGTAGGCCAAGAGACGACGGTGGAACGCGACCGCACTCCCGCGGTGATGTTCGTTCCGGCCCTCGTGCTGCTCACAGCCGCGATCATCATCCCGTTCGTCCCCGGTCTGCTCGGCGGCTCGGAAGCAGCCGCCGTGGCCTTCGCCGACCGCCCCGCCTATGCCGGGTCCGTGCTGCTCGGGACGCGTCACCCGATCACCGAAGCTCGGGCGCATGAGTGGACGGTTCCCACCGAGCTGATTGCCGGAGCCGCATCGGTTATCGGAGCCGTCGCCCTGGCAGCCTTTACGCTCAGACGCGCCCCCCTGCCGCAGAAAGCGCTCGGGAAGGCGAGAACTGGGGCCGAGAGAGTCGTCGGGGGTCTGACCAAGCTCCACAGCCGCCATATCGGTGACTACACGGCGTGGCTCACCATGGGGGCGGCGCTCCTGGGAGGCGCCTTAGCGGCAGCCCTTCTCTAGAAGTGGAGTCGTCCACCACTGCTCCCCCGGTGACCGGCTGCGCTCCGAGCGCGCGCTGCACGGCCGGCTCAGGGATCGCCAATGTCGATTGCGAGGAGCGCGTGCGCACGGCGAAGAGCGCCCTCTACCTCCTCGGGAGTGGTAGCTGAGGCGAAGATAAAACCGAGATAGCGGTCGCCTTCCGGCAGAGGCACGACCGGACGGCCGATCGGTATCGTGATCTGCAACCCGTCGATTCCGGCGATCGCGCGCGCCTCGTCCTGGCCCCCGACCTTGCGAAGCCACCCGCCCCGAGGAATGGGGATCATCATCACTCCCGAAGCCTTCGCCTCTCTCTCACTCATTGAGATTTCCAGCCCCAATGCATGGCGGAGGATCAGCTCTTCCAGGCTGGTGCCCATACCGAAGCGCAACGCTCGCGAGCACAGCCCTCCGATCGAGCGAGCTGCCATCTCGATGACTCGTGCGTCATCTGAATCGATGCGCAGCTCCGCATGCACCGGTCCCTCCGTCAGGCCGAGCGCACGTGCCGCGTCGGAAGTCCGCTCCTCGATGCGCGCTTTTTCGCCACGTGATAATCGCGAGGGCGTCACGTAGATGGTCTCTTCGAAGTAAGGTCCCTGGAGGGGGTCCGGCTTGTCGAAGATCGCCAGCACCTCGAGGTCGCCGGAGCGCAACAATCCCTCGACCGCCACCTCGATTCCTTCGATGTATTCCTCAACGAGCAAGTCGGCCGAACCCGACGCCTCCAATGCGACCCCGCGCGCCCTAGCGGCAGCGGCGCACACCGAATCGAGATCGTCGGCCCGGATCACTCCACGGCTGGCGGCCAGCGTCGTGGGCTTGATGACGCAGGGCCAACCGATTTCTCGAACAACCTTCGCGACATCACCGCCGCCTGCGAGCGCTCGCCAACGCGGCTGCGGGACCTGCGCACGCTCTAGGGCTGCGCGCATCGCTCTCTTATCGCGGGTCGCCGCGACCGCCTCCGGGGGGTTGTGCCTGAGTCCGAGGCCGTGTGACGCCAGAGCGGCAATCAAAACCCCCTGATCGTCCACTCCGATGACTGCTTCTACGCCGGATCGCCGGGCAGATGCGATGATCGCTTGCGCCGCAAGCTCTGGTTGATCCAGGTCCACGAGGATCGAGCGGCTGCCCATGACGCTCGCAAGAGCGGGCCGGCGGTCCGACGCTACGACGACCTCGGCTCCGAGCGCGTCAGCGGCCCGGACAAAGTCCTGAGCGCGATAGGTGGCGTTCGGGACGACGAGAACTATGCGGGCCATCGGGCCCTATCATGGCTCATGAGCATGACCCCTCCCCCCTTCGCCTCGGACGCCAGCATCCACATAACCGAAGCCGCGCGCGCGGCCGTGCTCGAGGCGAGCGCCGGTCAGCCGCAGTCTGAGGCCCTCGCTCTATGGGTCGAGGTCACGGGTATAGAGGCCGGCGAGTGGAGCTGCGACATGTACCTGATGGACGTCGACGAGGCCGCTTCCGAGGACGTGGTTCAGCGTCACGACGATCTCTCGATCGTGATCCCCGCCGAAAGCGTCGGCAAGGTCGCGGGCTCCCGCATCGATATCTCGGCCGACTCGGGCTTCAAGTCTTGGGTGCTCATCAATCCCAACCGTCCGCCGTCGGAGCCGCGCGGGCCGATCATCGACCCAGGCAGCCTCATGCGCCGCCCGGAAGGAGCGGCCAGCCCGGCGATGAAAGCTCCGCCATCGGATCTCTCGGGCGACGTTGCGCAGAGAGTGATGCAGACCCTTCAGCACCAGATCAACCCTTCGATCGCGGCGCACGGGGGCCGGGCCGAGCTCGTCGCCGTCGACGATGGCGTCGTTTATCTGCGTCTCGGCGGGGGTTGTCAGGGCTGCGCTATGGCAAGCGTGACGCTTACACAGGGCATCAAGGTTGCCATCACGGATGCGGTGCCGGAGGTCACCGAAGTGGTCGACGTGACCGACCATGCAAGCGGCGCCAATCCCTACTTCGAATCCTCCAAGAAGTAGCATCCAGCCTCCGACCTCCGGCGCCATTACCAGTTTGCGGATGCGGCCTCGTGAATCGCTGCAGCGGAGCGGGAACGCAGCTTGACGGCTAGATAGGTCAAGCTTGCGACTGGAGCGACGAACAGCACTCCAAAGAGGGCGCGTTCCATCGGGCCTAAACCAGGAGAGACCGCAAAGACCCCGAGGAACAAAGGAACCGCCAGGCCGCCCGGCACGACCAGCGTGCCCAAGAGCTTCTCTCCACTCGTCCACGCGGGCGATATCCACAGCAGGATCACACCGACCACCCATCCAATAATGGGCAGAACCAGCCCGCCGATCGCCAGCAGGATCAGTGCCCCAAACTCGAGTGCGCCGGGCCGTACCGTCCGCACCTCGAATCGGTCGCGGGCCTCAGCCGCGATGTCGGCGGGATCGCCGACGCGCTCCAGCATCGTCTTGACCTCGGCGTCACTTTCCGAGGACAGGGTCGTCCGGGCCTGGGCGATGTGGTCGCGGACCTCGGCCAAGAGCTCCAGCCGGCGGCCGCGCGGGAAACCCCGAAGCTCCCGTTCCAGATCTTTGAGATAGCCATCGATCTGGTTTTCGGGATTCGCGCTCACGTCTGCCTCCCTTTCCGCAGTAATCCATCGACTGCATCGCTAAACCGCGCCCACTCCTCGATGAACTCTCGAAGAGAGGTCTCACCGGACTTAGTCAACTCGTAGTACCGGCGGGGAGGGCCGCTCGGAGACTCGCGCCACGCGCTCTCTACCAGGCCGTCGCGCCTGAGCCGGGCGAGCAACGGGTAGATCGTCCCTTCGCTCGTCACCATCCCGTCCACGCCGCCGAGAGCCCGGACGAGATCGAAACCGTAGCGCGACCCTTCCCGTAGCAGTGCCATGACGCAGAAGGCGATCGTGCCGCGGCGCATCTGCGACACGAGCGAGCCTTGCCTTCCCTCTACCATGCGTCACAAGGTACCCGTTGGTGATGGGTAGCGTCAAGCCCGATCCGGCCGCAAATGACTAAGTGAACGCAGCGCCGGACGCGAAAAACCACCCGGATTGACTACGCAAGTCTCGCGCTAATCGGTCGATCACAAGATGAGACTGAACTCTAACCATAGGGAAGTGTCGTGGTTCACAGCCTTGCCTCTAAGTCTGTTCCGGTCGATGGCTCGGAGCCCATCGACATCATCCTGGTGCACTCGCTGCACTTCGTCCGGGCCGCGCTCGCCCAACTGATCTCTCAAGAATCCAGCATGAAAATCGTCGGCCAGGCAGCCTCCTCTTCTGAGGCGATCGAGGTCATGGCCGCGATGACCCTGGAGAACAGCGCGCTGGCGCTCGTCGGCCTTCCCTTGGAGGGTGACCATGACGCCTATTCCCTCATCAAGTGGATAAATCTGCATGCCGAGTCCTGCACAGTCATCGGATTTGGAGCAAACGCAACTCCTTCGCAGGTAGCTAACGCCCTGGTCGCAGGCTCGTATGGCTTCATCGATCAGAACGCCCTTCCCAACGAGGTCGTACACGCGCTCTCCCGCGCGGCCGGGGGTGAGAGGGTCTTCGTGGGTCCCTCGATCACCGCCTTGCCCGAGATCTACCGAACGATGGACGAGCTTCGCAATAACGTAGCGATACTGACAGCACGCGAGCACGAGGTTCTGCGAGCGGCAGCCCAAGGAATGAGTGCACGCGAGATCGGGCTAAAACTTAGTGTAAGAGAACGGACCGTCACGACTCATCTCAGCCGCATCTACTCAAAGCTGGGCGTTACCTCCAAGCTGGCGGCAATAGCGGCCGCGCGCAATCGAGGTCTCGAAGGCTTCTCCGCCTAAGGGAAACGCCCCGTTTGTGGGCGGCCCGGTAGGACATCTATCGCACTCCGGCCGGAGACGAAGGCGGCTTCTCCCACAATGCGTACGTCGTAGTACGCACGGCCGTCCCCCCCTTTACGCATTGATCAACAGGTCAAGCACCCTTAACTTACTCACCAGAAGTCCGCCAGAGAGCTGATCGCGTCCGATGCGTGCGCTCATCTTGTAACGCTCGATGCAGAGGGAAACCCTCAAGTGACGCTGGCTTGGGCGGGCATCGAGGAGGATGAGATCGTAATCGGAACGCTATTCGATCAACGGAAACTCGGAAACATCCGGAGTGATCCGCGCGTAACCATTTCTTTCGAGTCCGATCGCCAGAACGAGATGGGTCTGCTGGAGCACCTGATCATCTACGGTCGAGCGCGGGTAACCGAAGGCGGCGCCCCCGAGCTATTGCAAAGACTCGCTCGCGTGCACCTCGGCACCAGTATCACGTTTCCGCCGATGCCAGATCCTCCGCCCGGCTTCGTAACGCGGATCAGCGTCGATAAGGTCGCCGGCGTCGGACCCTGGACGTGAGAGAGACACCCGTCTACTCAAGCAGGAAGGCTTACGATCCGGGACGATCCCCGAACAATCTCTGGAGGTGCAAGCGAAGAGCAGTGTCATGCAAAGGTGTTCGGCAGACAAAACGAGTTGCGCTGAGCTTGGTCAGGCCGGCCATGCGTGGCCATCGGGCAGCCGGCCCAACGAGAGGTTCCAGTAATCACGTTGCTCGGCGCAGAGTCCCTTATCCGAGAAGCGGAGCATGTCGCAGCCGGCAATCGTGACCTCACCGCCTTCCGAAGCATCGTTGAGCGTCGCCGTATAGACGGTAAGGGCATGCGCGCCCGAGGCCGCCCATACGCCGAAGCGGGACCTCACGTTGCGCTCGTCGGGAAAACAGCGGTCGAGATAGCCGGCGATCCCACCGGCTTCGGGATGGCGCAGAGGCGCCGAGCGGTGGAGCGCGTCCGGCTCGTAGACGGCGACGATCGGATCTGGGTCGAGGGCTTCCCAGCCCTTCTTCCATGCGCTGATCCACCGAGCGGCTCCCGCCTTCGTCGCTTGCGTATCTCCCTCGGCTATTCGCCCCCAGCCCTCATACGGGTACACGGCGGTGTGCTCCAGATGCCAATACTCGTTGAGGCGAGCGCACCGACCGGCCTCGAACTCGAGCAGGAGACATCCCGGCAGAGTGACTTCCCCCTTCTCCTCCTTCAAGACCGTCCACCATTCGAGAGCCGCGCGGTTACCGTCCACGAGCGGGTTGCCCAACCACACGCGCACGTCGCTCTGTGACGCGGTCGCTCGCCCCCAGTAGGCGCGTATCGCATCTCTTCCCAAGTGCGGCTCATCGAAGATCAACGATCGATACGAGGCGTCCGGCGTAAAGAGCTCGACCACGGCATCGGCATCGGCCTGCTCCCATGCCCTAGCGTAGGCATCCGCCCATCGGCCGATCGACAGTTCGTCCATGGATGATGACTGTAGCGGGCCGGCACTTCCGCGATGGTCATCCGACTGATCTCGAAGGAACGCAGGTAACCTTATCGGTGTGGGGTTGACCACCGCCAGGCCCAAGAGATGGCAGACCACTCGGAGTGCGAAAGGACGACGGTGACGGCAACTGCTACCCATGGATTCGCGTCGGAACCGAACCTTCAGCGACTGCGTGGAGAGCGCGTCGGACGCAGGGTCGTGCTTAGCGTGTTGGCCTTGTTCGTGCTGGCAGGGGCCGCTGGTCTCCTCGGCGTTCGCAGCAGAACCGTGTCGGCCTCGGCCAACGGTTATGACCTGAGCGTCACCTACGCAACCATGACTCGCTCGGGACTTTCCACTCCATGAAGCTTCAGCGTTCATCGGGATGGTGGCTTCGAGGGTCCCGTGACGGTCGCAACAACGCTCGATTACTTCGAGCTCTTCGACGAGAATGGTCTCGATCCCGACCCCTCTGCCGCTACCGTCAGCGGGGAACTTCTTGTGTGGACCTTCGATCCTCCCGAAGGCGAAACTTTAACCGTCGCTTTGGACGCCCGCCTGGGGCCGGCGGTCCAAAGCGGAAGCACGGCGCACGGCAC